>JBKHXC010000543.1:0-4525 GCA_046566225.1 Acidimicrobiia bacterium | reverse complement strand
CAGCAGGGTGGCGTCGCGGGCGAACTCGACCATGGGGGAGGGGATGACGCCGAAGGCGACGGTGAAGGCGACGGCGGTGGTGACGACCACGCCGGTGGTGACGGGCACCGGGAGGCGGCGGGCGGGGTCGGGGGCGCCGTCGGCCGCCGGCGCCCCGGCTGGCTGGGCGTACATCAGCACGGTTATCCGCAGGTAGAAGAAGGCGGCGACCACGGCGGCCAGCATCCCGATCAGCCCCAGGGCGTACGACTCGGCCTCCACGGCGGCCGAGATGACGTAGAACTTGGCCAGGAACCCGGTGGTGAAGGGGACCCCGGCCTGGGCCAGCAGGAACACCGTGAATGCGAAGGCCAGGGTGGGGCGCCGGGCGGCCAGCCCCCGGTAGGCGGACAGGTCGTGGTCGGCGTCGCCCCGCCGTCCGACGACGGTCACCACCGCGAAGCTCCCCAGGACCATGAAGGTGTAGGCCAGCAGGTAGAACAGCGACCCGGCGACCCCCTTGTCGGTGGCCGCCTGGAGGCCGATCAGGACGTAGCCGGCGTGGCTGATCGACGAGTAGGCGAGCATCCGCTTGATGTCGGTCTGCACCACGGCGAGGACCGAGCCGACCAGGAGGGTGACCACGGCCAGCGCCCACACCACCGGGCGCCAGTCGACCTGGAGGGTGGAGAACGTGGAGTAGAAGACCCGCAGGAGCCCGGCGAAGCCGGCGGCCTTGGCCGCCGCCGCCATGAAGCCGGTGGCCGGCGTCGGCGCACCCTGGTACACGTCGGGAGTCCAGGTGTGGAACGGCACCACGGCGACCTTGAAGCCGAGCCCGACCAGCAGCAGGGCCATCCCGGCCAGGAGGACGCCGTTGCCGGGCGCCAGGTTCGACGCCAGGAAGGCCCGGACCTGGGCCAGGTTGGTGGAGCCGGTGGCGCCGTAGACGAGGGCGACGCCGTAGAGGAACAGGGCCGACGAGAAGGCGCCGAGCACGAAGTACTTCATGGCCGCCTCCCTCGACTCCAGGCGCCGGCCGTCGAAGCCGGCCATCACGTAGAGGGCGATGGAGAGGATCTCCAGGCCGAGGAAGAGCACGATGAGGTCGTTGGCCGACGCCATGACGACGCCTCCCGACGCCGACAGCAGCATCAGCACGTGGAACTCCGGACCCTCGAACCCCTCCCGCTCGAGGTAGCCGCCGGCCAGCAGGGCGCCCAGGATCACGGTGACGCTCACCAGCACCATGAAGAAGGCGCTGAAGCCGTCCACCACCAGGGCGTCGGCCACGATGCGGCGGGCCCCGTCGTCGCGGACGTCGGCCCACAGCCACAGGGAGGCGGCCAGGGCCGTCACCCCGGCGGCCACGGCGACGCCCGTCCACAGCCACGGCGGGCGCCGGCGGGTGGTGGCCACCACGACGAGCAGGACCATGGCGCCGCCGATGAGGACGAGGGCGGGCAGCATGCCCGAGTACTCGACGTCGGGCGTGTCGATGGGGGTCAGCGGCCCGACCTGGGCCGTCAGCAGGTGGGTCATCGGCCTCCGTCCCGGCCGGGGGCGCCCGACGCGGCCACCGCCGGCTGGCGGTGGCCGGAGTTGGCCTCGACGTGCTCCACGAGGGCCTCCACCGACGGGTTGATCCGGTCCAGCACCGGCTTGGGGTACACGCCGAGGAACACGATGAGCACGATCAGGGGCGCCATGGTGGCCTTCTCCCGCCACGTCATGTCGGGCAGGCCGACGTTGTCCCCGGTGGGCGTCCCGTGGAACACCCGCTGGTAGGCCCACAGGAGGTAGAGGGCGGCCAGGATCACCCCGGCGGTGGCCACCACCGCCCACCACCGGTGGGTGACGAAGGTGCCGATGAGAATGAGGAACTCGCCCACGAAGCCGTTGAGCCCTGGCAGGCCCACCGACGAGAGCATGACGACGGTGAACACGGCGGCCAGGACCGGCATCGACTTCTGGAGCCCGTTCAGCTCCGAGATCTGGCGGGTGTGGCTGCGCTCGTACACCATGCCGACGAGGAGGAAGAGGGCGCCGGTGGACAGCCCGTGGTTCACCATCTGGAGCACGCCGCCCGACAGCGCCTGGGTGGTGAAGGCGAACGTGCCCAGGACGATGAAGCCCAGGTGGGCCACCGACGAGTAGGCGACCAGCCGCTTGAGGTCCCGCTGGACGGTGGCCACCAGCGCTCCGTAGACGATCCCGATGGTCGCCAGGGTGAGCAGCAGGGGGGCGAGGTCGACGGCCGCCTCGGGGAACAGGAACAGCCCGAACCGCACGAGGCCGTAGGTGCCCAGCTTCAGCAGGACGCCGGCCAGGATGACCGAGCCGGCGGTGGGCGCCTCGGTGTGGGCGTCGGGCAGCCAGGTGTGGACCGGGAAGAGGGGCACCTTCACGGCGAAGGCGGCGGTGAAGGCCAGGAAGATCCAGCGGGCGGTCGAGTCGGCCAGCCCGCCCCGCTCGGCCAGCTCCCGCACGTCGAAGGTGACGGGCTGGCCGTCGGCGCTGAGGAACACCAGGGCCAGCATGCCGACGAGCATGAACGCCGACCCGAACAGCGTGTAGAGGAAGAACTTGAGCGAGGCGTAGACCCGGTTCTCGTAGCCCCAGCCCCCGATGATGAAGTACATGGGGACGAGGGTCAGCTCGAAGAACAGGAAGAACACGAACAGGTCGAGGGCGAGGAACGAGCCCAGGCACCCCGCCTCCAGCACCAGCATCCACGCCATGTACGACTTCAGGTCCCGCTTCACGTGCACGCCCATCAGGGCGATCGGGAACAGCACGCCGGTCAGCACGACCAGGAAGAGCGAGATGCCGTCCACGCCCAGGATCCACGAGACGCCGAAGTCCTCGATCCAGGCGTGCTCGGAGACGAACTGGTAGCCGGCCTCGCCGGCCTCGAACTCCACGGCCAGCACGACGGTGAGGACGCCGGTCGCCAGCGTGGCGATCCACGCCACCAGGCGGATGGCGTCGGCCCGCGCCGCGGGCAGGGCGGCCACCACGGCGGCGCCCACGGCGGGCAGCAGGACGATGGAGGTCAGGAGCGGGAAGCCGAGGTCGTTCACGTCACGCCCCGGCCCGGACCATGACCCAGCCCAGCAGCAGGGTCGCCCCGAAGGCCACGCCCAGGGCGTAGTTGCGGACGTAGCCGGTCTGGGCCCGCCGCAGCATCCCGCCGCCGGCGCGGACCACGGTGCCGGTCCCGTTGACGATCCCGTCGATCACCCGGGCGTCGACCACGTAGGCGGCGAAGGCCGACAGGGCCCGGCCCGGCGCCTCGATGAGCGCCGAGTACAGGGCGTCGACCCCCCAGGCCCGCTTGAGCACGGCGGGCTCGTAGGCGTCCACCCGGCGGGCCTTCACGAAGGTGGCGTAGGCGAAGCCGATGCCGGCGGCGGCCGCCGCCGTGGCGGCCAGCGCCAGGGCGACCTTCTCGCCCCCCCCGGCGTCGGTGTGGTGGAGGGCGTCGCCGAACACCGGCTCGAGCCAGCCCTCCAGGTGGTGGAAGCCCTTGAACGGCAGGTTGAGGGCGCCGGCGACCACCGCCAGGCCGACCAGCACCACCAGCGGCCCGGCCATGGTCCACGGCGACTCGTGGGGCTCGGCCGGGCCGCCGTGGCCGGCACCGTGACCGCCGGGCTCGGCCGCCCCCTGGGCTCCGTGGCCGCCGGAGGCCGCCGCCACGCGGGCGCCGGCGCCGGCGCCGACCGGCTCGGGCTCGGTCAGCTCGGCCCGGTCGTCGGCGGGCACCGCCCGCCAGCGCTCCTCGCCGTAGAACACCAGGAACACCTGGCGGCTCATGTAGTAGGCGGTGAGCACGGCGGTGACCAGCCCGACCACCCACAGGGCCACGCTCTTGTCCCAGGCGGCCAGCAGGATCTCGTCCTTGGACCAGAAGCCGGCCAGCGGGGGGACGCCGGCGATGGCCAGCCACCCCACGATGAAGGTGGCCGACGTCACCGGCATCCACCGCTTGAGGGCGCCCATGCGCTTCATGTCCTGCTCGTCGTGGAGCCCGTGGATGACCGAGCCGGCCCCCAGGAAGAGCAGGGCCTTGAAGAAGGCGTGGGTGACCATGTGGAAGATGGCGGCGACATAGGCGCCCGACCCCACGGCCAGGAACATGTAGCCGAGCTGGGAGATGGTGGAGTAGGCCAGCACCCGCTTGATGTCGTCCTGGGCGACCGCCACGGTGGCGGCGAACAGGGCGGTCGCCGCCCCCACCACGGCGATCACCGTCCCCACGTCCTCGGTGAGGGCGAGAAGGGGTGCCACCCGGCACATCAGGTACACGCCGGCGGTCACCATGGTGGCGGCGTGGATGAGGGCCGACACCGGCGTGGGGCCCTCCATGGCGTCGGGCAGCCACACGAACAGCGGGAGCTGGGCCGACTTGCCGGCGGCGCCCACGAACAGCAGCAGGGCGATGGCCGACAGGGTGGTCTGGCCGGCGGAATCGGCGTTCTCCAGGATCCCGGCGTACTCGAGCGTCCCGAAGCTGGCGAAGCACAGGAACATGGCGATCATG
>JBKHXC010000542.1:0-8510 GCA_046566225.1 Acidimicrobiia bacterium | reverse complement strand
AAGCGCCGGATCGCGGCCGAGGGCCGGGGCATCCGGCTGGCCGACCTGTCGGCGTCGATCCGCCAGGAGTACAAGGAGCACGAGGACCTGCCCAACTCCACCAACCCCGACGACTGGGCGAAGATCTGGGCGGCCGCCTTCTCGTCCGGCCGCTCGATCTTGATCTTCACGTCGAGGCGGCCGGGACGGAGGATGGCGGGGTCGATCAGGTCCTCGCGGTTGGAGGCGCCGATCACGATGACGTTCTTGAGGGTCTCCACGCCGTCGATCTCGGCCAGGAGCTGGGGCACGATGGTCGACTCCATGTCCGAGGAGATGCCCGTGCCCCGGGTGCGGAACAGCGAGTCCATCTCGTCGAAGAAGACGATGACCGGCATCCCCTCCTCGGACTTCTCCCTGGCCCGCTGGAAGACGAGGCGGATCTGGCGCTCGGTCTCCCCGACGTACTTGTTGAGCAGCTCGGGGCCCTTGATGTTGAGGAAGTAGCTCCTGGCGTTCTTGTCGCCGGTGACCTCGCTGACCTTCTTGGCCAGCGAGTTGGCCACCGCCTTGGCGATGAGGGTCTTGCCGCACCCGGGCGGGCCGTACAGGAGGATGCCCTTGGGCGCCGGCAGCTTGTGCTCCACGAACAGGTCCCGGTGGACGAAGGGCAGCTCGACGGCGTCGGTGATGGCCTCGATCTGCTCGTCCAGGCCGCCCACGTCCTCGTAGGAGATGTCCGGCACCTCCTCCAGGATCAGCTCCTCGACCTCGGGGCGGGGGAGGCGCTCGAGCAGCATCCCGGTGCGGGCGTCCATGAGCACGGTGTCGCCCGAGCGCAGGACCTGCCCCTCCAGCGCCTCGGACAGCTCGACCACGCGCTCCTCGTCGGCCCGGCCGATGACCAGGGCCCGCGCGCCGCCGTCCAGCAGCTCCTTGAGGGTGACCACCTCGCCGGCCACCTCCTGGCTGCGGGCCAGCACCACGTTGAGCGACTCGTTGAGCACGACCTCCTGGCCCCGGCGGAGCTCGTCGGCCTCGATCTCGGGGTGGAGGGCGACCCGCATCTTGCGCCCGCCGGAGAAGACGTCCACCGTGCCGTCGTCGTTGGTGGTCAGGTACGTCCCGTAGGCCGACGGCGGCTGGGTGAGCTTGTCGACCTCCTCGCGGAGGGCGGCGATGTGCTCGCGGGCCTCGCGGAGGGTGTAGGTGAGCTTCTCGTTCTGGGACACGGCCTGGGCCAGCTGCCCCTTGGTCTCCAGCAGCTTCTCCTCGAGCGTGCGGACCCGCTTGGGCGCGTCCTGGAGCCGCCGGCGCAGGGTGACGACCTCCTCCTCCAGGATCCGCACCTGCTCGGCCAGCTCAGCCGGGTCGTGCCCGCCGGTCCGGAACGTGCCCTGCTCCTCCGAGTCCGTCGGAACCACCTCCTCCCTGGCGACCATACACTTCCCGCGGCCGTTGCCGGTCGATCCCGGTCCCGGTTTTCACCGCCGAGGCCGGGGAAACTCCGGTAAACTGGCCGCCAGCCGGACGGCGCTGGCCCAGGAGGGCTGAACATGGGAATGAAGGTGTGGATCGACCAGGACCTGTGCACCGGCGACGGCCTGTGCGAGGAGATCGCCCCGGCGGTGTTCACCCTGCTCGACGACGGCCTGGCCTACGTCAAGGAGGGGGCGAAGGTGTTCAACCCGGGCGGGGCCGAGAACATGGCCGCCGTGCCCGCCGGCCTGGAGGACGACGTGGTGGAGTCGGCCGAGGAGTGCCCCGGGGAGTGCATCTTCATCGAGACCGAGTAGCGCTTCGGCCTCATTCGTTCGCTTCGCTCACTCCATTCGGTCGAGTTCGGTGGTGCTCCGGCGGGCGAGCGGAGCTCGCGCCGCCTCCGCTCTGTCCTTCCTCGGTGTCCGCAGCCGGAGAGGCCGCCTGCGGCGGCGAGAGCGGCCACGGACCCTGCCGCTGTGAATGGCGAAGGCTTGTGGCCCGGGCGGTAGAGAGCGGAGCAGGGAGCAGGCGGCCCTACCCGGGGACCAGGCACGGGCCGGTGGAGACGGCGCCCCCACGCGGCGCGGCGAGCACGGGGCGCAGCTCGTCGGTGGTCACCGCGTACGCGGTGCCCCGCTGGTCGGGGGCGATGGCGAACGCCACGCCCATGACCGCGCCCTGCCGGTTGACCAGGGCGGCGCCGGAGTCGCCGGGCTGGAGGGCGGCGGCCAGGATGAACACGTCCCGGCGGGTCGAGCGGGTGTCGTAGAGGTCCCGGCCCACCGCCTCCACCCGCTGGCGGACGGCGGCCGGTGCGATGCGCAGCTGGTCCTGGCCGTTGGGGTGCCCGAACACCGCCCCGGTGTCGCCCACCTGCCCCTCGCCGAGGGGCAGGGGCGCCTGGCCGAGGCCGGGCACGCGCAGCAGGGCCAGGTCCCGGCCGGGGTCGAAGGCCACCACCGACGCCTCGAAGCGCCGCCCGTCGGGACGCAGCACCTCGGTGCGCCCCGGTTGCTGGCCGGCGACGACGTGGGCGTTGGTGACCACGACGTCGGGGGCCACCGAGAAGCCGCTCCCCTCCTGGGTGCGCGAGCACGCCACGCCCGACACCTTCACCGTCGACGCCGCCACCCGCTCGAGCACGGGCGCCGCCATCCCCGTCGACTCGGGGGGCGGCCCGGTGTCCGGCGCCGGCCGCAGGGACTCGAACACGCGGGGGAAGTTGGTCTCCCCCACCACCCGCCGCAGGGCCTGGAGGGTGTCGGGCGGCCTCGGGAGGGCGCCGTCGATGAAGCGGGCCAGCGACGAGCCGCGGGCCTGCCGGGACACCGACCCCGGCACGTCGGCCACGGCCGGCAGCAGGATCCACACCGCCACCACCACGCCGGCCACGCCGACCAGCGCACCCACCGTGCTGTCCACGATCCGCAGCGGTCCCAGGGGGACGACGCGCCGCAGCGAGGAGCCGACCAGCAGGCCGAGGCCCTGGCCGACGAAGGCGCCGCCCAACAGGACGCCGCCGGCCACCAGCAGCTTGCTGGTGGGGTCGGGGCCCTCGAAGGTGCGCACCGCGGCGGGCAGGAAGCGCGCCGCCAGCACCAACCCGGCGGCCAGCCCCACCCAGGACACCACCCGGGCGAGGAAGCCGAGGCGGAACCCGCCCGCCGCCGCCGCCGCCATGGCGGCGACGATGATGAGGTCGAACAGGTTCACGGTGGCGGCGAGGCTACCCGGCAGGGGCGTCGTCGCGGCCGACCAGGCGGGCCGACGTGAGGAAGCCGGTGTGGCCCACCATGCGGTGGTCGGGGCGCACCGACTGGCCCTCGACGTGCCAGGTGCGCACCAGCACCTCCGACGTCTCCGCCAGCGCGAAGGCGCCGGCGGCCAGGGCGTCGCGCAGCTGGGAGACCTGGATGGCGCTCGGCGTGTAGGCGACGAGGATGCCGCCCGGGCGCAGCGCCGCCTCGGCGTGCTTCACCACCCGCCAGGGCTCCGGGAGGTCGAGGACCATCCGGTCGAAGCCGCCTTCGGCGATGCCCTCGTAGACGTCGCGCTCGTGGACCACGAACCGGTCGAGGGCGTCGGCCCCCAGGAACGACGCCACGTTGGCCCGGGCCCGGGCGGCGAAGTCGGGGCGCAGCTCGTAGCCGGTGACGACGGCCCCGGCCCGCACGAGGGCCATGGACAGGGCGCCGGAGCCGACGCCCGACTCCAGGATGCGGGCGCCGGCGAACACGTCGGCCAGCATGAGGATCGGCCCCAGGTCCTTGGGATAGATGACCTGGGCGCCCCGGGGCATCTTGAGGACGAAGTCCGACAGGGTGGGCCGCACGGCCCGGTACCAGGCGCCGGTCGTGGAGCGGACGACGCTGCCCTCCTCGCGCCCGATCAGCGCGTCGTGGGCCACCCAGCCGGCGTGGGTGTGGAACTGGCCCCCCTCGGCCAGGGTCACCAGGTAGCGACGGCCCTTCCGGTCGAGGAGCAGGGCCCGCTCGCCGGCCGCCAACGGCCCCGTCACCCCGGGGGGGCGGCGGGCGGGGCGGCCGCCGCCGGCGACGCCGTGGCCCGGGCCCGCAGCTTGCAGAACGCGCAGACGTCGCCCGTGGTGGCGGCGCCGCAGGACGAGCACCGGCGCAGCTCGGCCTTCTCCGCCTCGGCCCCGGGCGTGAACAGGTGGGACGCCTTGTCGAGGAACTCCAGGTAGAACGCCGCCTTCGTCCCCGGCGAGCGCTCCTCCAGGGCGTTGAGCGCCTCCTTGTAGCCCAGGTGGCGGTTGCCCTCGGCCATCGGGCACTCCTCGACGATGTAGTCGATCCCCCGCAGGACGCAGTAGGCGGCCGTCTCCCGCTCCCCCAGCCGCACGAGCGGCTTCACCTTGCGGACGAAGCCGCTGCCGGCGGGCAGGACGGGCAGCTGGCGGCCGAGGTACTCGGTGTTCCACCGCAGCACGTTGCCGAACAGCACGGCCGCCACGTCGTCGAGGTTGTGGCCGGTGGCGACCGCGTCGTAGCCGCCGTCGACGGCGGCCGAGTTGAACAGGTGGCGCTTGGACAGGCCGCATGCCGAGCAGGGCACGCGGCGCGCCGCTCGGGACCCCTCGGGGATGCCGAAGCCCAGGTCGGCCGGCAGGTCGATCTCCACCAGCCGGCCCCCCCGCCGTGCCGCGAAGGCGCGGGCGTGCTCGGCCGACGACGCGCTGTACGCACCGATCCCCAGGCCCAGGTAGAGGCCGTCGGCGTCGTGGCCGAGGTCGAGCAGGATGTCCCACAGGGCGAGCGAGTCCTTGCCGCCCGACACCGCCACCAGCACCCGCTCGCCGGGGGCGATCATGCGGTGCTCGTGGATCGCCCGGCGCACCTGCTCGCGGCAGTGGTGCAGGAAGCAGGCGGCGCAGAACCCGGCGTTGTGGCGCCGCACCTCGATCACGGCCGGCTCCCGGCACCGCCGGCACCTCACTGGGCGCCTCCGGAGATCACCGGGCGGATCTCGACCACGTCGTCGTCGTCCAGCACGGCGTCGGCCGTCACCAGGGTGTCGGCCCGGATGACGAGGACCGACTCCCGGTTGAGGTCCAGGCGCTCCAGGAGGGCGGACACGGCCACCGGCCCGGCCACGTCCAGCTCGCGCCGCGGGTTGCGCAGCAGCACCCTCACCGGCGCGGCCGCACCACCTCGGCTCCGCGCTCGTGGCTGATCAGGAGCGTCTCGCCGGGGCCCAGCCGCTCGCGGAACACGACCTCGGGCTCGTCGCCGGCGACCTTCCTCAGCACCCGCATGGCGATCCCCAGCGTACCCACCACCGTCCAGAAGCGGCTGCCGCCGAGGAGGCCGTCCCGCACCGCCTTCGCCATCACGAGCCGGCGGATCGGCCTGGCCACCTCAGACCCGCCGGACCTCGACCACGGTGGTCCTCTTCCTGCCCTTTCGCCTCCCGAGCAGGTAGGCGACGCCCACCACCACCACGGCGGCGGCGATCCCGGCCACGACGGCGTAGGGGCGGGCCGACTCGGTGGTGGTCTCCACCTCGCCGCGGATCTCCCGGAGCTTGGCCTCGATGGTCGCCCGGGTGACCGGCCGCCCGGCGTCCACCGCCATCAGCGCAGCGTCCCCTTGCGCTCCGCCCGGCGCTTGTGGGCCGTCACCGCCCGGGCCGCCAGCCCGGCCACGACGAGGCAGGCCGCCAGCGTCACCAGGTAGGGGGCCCACGACCAGTTGCCGTCGAAGGTGGTGCCGGTCTCGGTCTGGAGGGCCCGGAGCAGGGCGAGGACCAGCAGCAGGAGCCCGATGGAGAGCAGGGCGGAGCCGGCCAGCCCGATGGCGACGAACCGGGTCAGGCCCTTGACGGGGACGACGGTCTCCTGCTTGGCGTAGGCGACGACCAGCTGCCACAGCTCGGCGGCGAGCGTCGGCAGGCCCTTGGCCCCCGGGCGCGCGGTCTCACGGGTCGCGGTCATCGGCGGAACTGCTTATCCCCCGGACAACCGGTACGCAAGCAGAGCCGACGCGTCGGTGGCGAGGGCGGTCAGCACGTTGAGGCGCGCGGCCGGGTCGTCGATCTCGAGCAGGCGCTGGTGGTCGACGGGCCCGAGCGGCGCCACCGCGGCGAGCTGCCAGGCCGCCACCGCCGGATCGGGGTGGAGCCCGACGGTGGCGGGCTCCACCGCCTCGCCCAGCTCGCCGGCCAGGGCCAGCGCCCGGCGGACGGCCGCCTCGGCCACCGCCAGGTGCTCGGCCGTCGTCTCCGACAGGGCGCCCTCGGGGCGGTCCTCCACCAGGGCCAGCGGGTAGGGGTCGTCCGGCAGCCACGCCCGCACGGTGAGCCGGCGGGTGCCGGCGCACACGAGGGCCCAGCGGCCGTCCGCCAGCTCGGCGGCCTCCCGGATGCGGGCCACGGTCCCGACGCCGAGGCGGGTGTCCCCGCCGCCCACCTCGTGGCCCCGCTCGATGAGGACCACGCCGAACTCGAGGCCCTGGCGCAGGCAGTCGCGCACCAGGGCGCGGTAGCGGGGCTCGAAGACGTGCAGCGGGAGCACGGCGTGGGGGAACAGCACGGCGCCCAGCGGGAACATGGGCAGGGGCAGGGCCGCCGGCCCGGGCGCCGTCAAGGGCCCGTCCGCCCCCCGGCGGGGCGACCATGCCGGCCGGCGGTCACGGTGCCAGCGCGTCGGGCGCCGGGGCGTCGGGGTAGCGGGCCAGGGCGGCGCCGACCTGCTCCTGGAGCCGGTGGCCGAGGGCGTCGCGGGGCAGGTCGTTGACCATCAGGGAGAAGGCCAGCGGGGCGCCGCCGCCGGGGGCGTCCACGTAGCCGGTCAGCCCGGCCACGCCGTCGAGGGAGCCGGTCTTGGCCCGCAGGCGCCCCGCCGCCGGGCTGGCCTGGAAGCGCCGGGCCAGCGTCCCGTCGCGGCCGGCCACGGGCAGCCCGGCGGCGATGGCGCCGCCGGGCCCTCCCCGCTCCAGGGCGGCCACCAGCAGGGCGCAGCTGGCCCGGTCGGAGCGGTCGAGGCCGGACCCGTCGACCGCCGCCAGATGCTCCACCGGCAGGCCCGCCTCCTGGAGCGACTGGCGCACGACGCCCAGCCCGGCGGCGGTCGTGCCCTCCCCCGCCACCCGCCGGCCCAGCTCCTTCACCAGCAGCTCGGCGGTGAGGTTGTCGCTCTCCCGCAGCATCTGGCCCACCACCTCGCGCATGGGGGGCGACGCCTGGCGGGCGATGGCGACCGCCGCCGGGGGGGCCTGGCCCTCGGCCGCCCCCCCGGCCACGACCACGCCGCGGGCCGCCAGCAGGGCGGCCAGGACGCCCGCCGCGTGCAGGTCGGGCTCGGCGGCGGCCAGCCGGGGGCGGGTGAAGCGCTCGAAGCCGTCGTTGACCACCAGGGCGCTGGCGGGGCCCGACTCGTTGTCGGTGACGTAGCCGGGCTTCCAGGTCGGGATGTAGCGCTGGGTGTCGTAGCGGGTCTCGTCGCCGACCACCGGCCCGCCCACCACCTTCACCCCGGAGGCGACCACGGCGTCGGCCAGGGCCTCCAGGGGCGTGCGCACCTGGGGCTGGTTCGGGAACGTCGCCGCGTAGTCGGCCGTGGCGAGCAGCGGGTCGCCCCCGCCCACCAGCCACAGCGGCCCGTCGACGACGCCGCCGGGCCCCGGAGGGGCGCCGGCCCGCACCTCGGTGACCAGCCGCTCGTCGGGGCCCAGCCGGTGGAGGACGGCGAGGGCGGTGAGCACCTTCATGCCCGACGCGGGGATGAGGGCCGCCTCCGCCCGCCGCGCCAGGACCGGCCGCTCCCCGTGGCGGACCACCAGGCACGACCGCTCCCGCCCGGCTCCGAGCCGGGGGTCGGCGAGGGCGGCGTCCAGCTCCGCCCGCAGGCGGCCGTCGGCGATGGCGCGCGCCAGGAACGCCGGCGCCCGCCGGGCCGACAGGACCGGGGCGGCGACCTCGGCGGCGGGCGGGTCTCCGCCCGGCGTCGGCAGGCCCACGGCGGCGACCGCCGACCCGGCGCACACCACGGCCAGGGCCACCGGGGCCAGCGCTCGACGCACGGCCACCGACGCTAACCCTTCGACCTCATTCGTTCGCTTCGCTCACTCCATTCGGTCGAGCCTGATCGTTCTCCGGCGGGCGAGCGAAGCACGCGCCGCCTCCGCCCTGTCCCTTCTCGGTGTCCGCAGCCGCAGAGGCCGCCTGCGGCGGCGAGTGCCGCCACGGACCTTTCTGCCGTTCAAGCGGCGAAGGCCTCGTGGCCAGGGCGGTAGAGCTGGCCCTGCCCGTCAGCCGGCGGCGTCGACCAGGAAGGCGATCTTGCAGTCGGCCTTGTAGTTGGTGATGGCGTCGCCGTCCACGGTGGCGCTCCAGGACACCACCTCGACGCCCCTGATGTTGCGGATCGTGCGGGCGGCGCCCCGCACGGCGGTGCGCACGGCGTCGTCGAACGACTCCGCCGAGCTGCCGACCAGCTCGATCACCTTCACCACGCCGCCGGTCACGTCGTCAGCCATCGGGGGCACCTCCTCGCTCGGGGCCCCCACTCTCCCACTGTGAGAATCGCCTCG
>JBKHXC010000541.1:0-7730 GCA_046566225.1 Acidimicrobiia bacterium | reverse complement strand
GATGTACAACCCTTACGCACGGCCCGATTCCGTCCGCACCCGGGGATGCGCAACCATGTGGGGCATCGCCGATCTGCTGACGGGGAAGCTGAACGCAGAGATCAAGGAGCGCGCTCTGGCCAGCGGTTTTCTAGTCGCCGACTTCAGTCCGGCGTTCATCGGCCACGGCGCCGGATCGGCGGACTCCTACGTCTGGGGATCCCGCTGCAACCTCAGTGGCGTCCTCCAGGCGGCATCGCCCGACTGGAACGACGACGACAAGGATGGGAAGCGGGGCATTCAAGAGCGGTTCGATCCCCATCCCAACGTCAAGGGAACGAAGGCGATGGCCGATGCGGTACTGAAGGTGGTGCGATGAAGCGACTTCGACTCCTCGCTCTCGGCCTCGGCCTCGGTGCGGTGCCCATGCTGCTCGTGGCGTTCGGGACGCCTGACCGGTCGTCGATCGTGCAGGCTGGCGGTTCCGCGACCGTCGGCAGATGGACGCTCTCGGACATCGCGGCGTCGTGTGCGTCAAGTGTCGGTTCCGACGGCTTCGGGCGCGTCGATATCACCGAGGCTGTCCACGCGGCGAACGAGACGGTCGCAATCGCGGTGCCCTGTCGGCTGGTGCTTCACGCGGGTGCGTCGATGACCTTGAATCGGATCCAGCTCTCTTCGAGGCACCTTGTTATCCGAGACGACGACGAGCCGGGGCCGAATGCCGTTCGCATCGAGCACTCCGAGCTCCGCGGCCTAGAGGGCTCCGGGTTCCTGCTCGATCTCCACGACCCTAGTGATTCGTATGCGATGGAGTCGAGCACGATTGTCTATGACAAGTCGGTGTGGGTACGGGTGCTCGGGAACCGGGAGGACAGCGAGGGCGGTGGCTCCGTCGTGGCGATCGCGTCGACCATCCGCTCCTCGGGACCACGGAGCGAGGGGATCCAACTCGTGGCTGGTGACACCGGCGGTGGGACGGCCAGCTTCGTCAGGCTCGTACTGGAGACGACGGCCGAGGAGGGCTCGATCCTCCTCGCCGAAGATTGTCGTGCCGAGGGGATCGTCGGGGCACCGGAGGAGTGCAAGCCTCCGGTTGACGGCTCCTAGCGGGCCAGTGCCGAACCGGCCTGGCCGCAGTGCCTCGACCGCGAGTCCGTGCCGCGGCCCGGGCCATCGAACCAAGTCGTTCGGCGGCGACGCCGGCCGACCGGTTCGCCCCCGGCATCCCGGCCAGCGGTCGGCCGCTACCCGGCCCGAGCCGCCTTCGCAGCGCCGTCGTGGGTGATTGGCGGGCGGTCCCGGACTCGGGGCTTCGCTCCGCGCTGGGCGCCATGGCCGGGGCCGTCGCCGGTGCCGCCGCCGGCTGGACCGCGGCAGCGGTCGTCCTTCGAGGCGACGGTGCCGGCGAGGCGAACGTCCTGGTCGCGCTCGGACTCGTCGCCCTGGGGGCCCTCGTCGGGTCGCCGGTCGGCTGCTACGTCGCCTTGCGTGCCGTTGACGCCGAGAGGAGCGGTACGACGGCAGCGTGGCTGACGGCCATCCTGGTGGTCGGTGCCCTGCTCGGGTTCACCGGCGTGGCCCCGATCGCCGCCATCACCGTCGGTCCGATTCTGGCCCGCCGGCTCGCCTTGCGGGGCCCGGGCCGGTCGGGCGGATGAGCGCCCGGCCGGGCCGGGTACCGTCGGGGGCGATGCGCCACACCCTGGTCGTGCACGGCCACTTCTACCAGCCGCCGCGGGAGAACCCGTGGACCGAGGAGCTGGCCCGGGAGGCGTTGGCCGCCCCCTACCACGACTGGAACGCCCGCATCGACGCCGAGTGCTACCGCCCCAACGGCGCGGCCCGCGTCTTCGACGACGCCGGCCGGGTGGTCGACATCGTCAACAACTACGCCAACCTCTCCTTCGACGTCGGCCCCACGCTCCTGTCCTGGCTGGAGGCCCACGACCCGCAGACCTACCGGCGCATCCTCGACGCCGACGCCGCCGGCCACGGGGGCATGGCCCAGGCGTGGGGCCACGTCATCCTCCCCCTGGCCAACGACCGAGACGTGCGCACCCAGGTCCGCTGGGGGCTGACCGACTTCCGCCACCGCTTCGGGCGGGCGGCCGAGGGGATGTGGCTGCCGGAGGCGGCGGTGGACGACCGGGTGCTGGCCGTGCTGGCCGAGGAGGGCGTCGGCTTCACCGTGCTGGCGCCGGGCCAGGCCCGCCGGGCCCGTCCCCTGGGCGGCGACCCGGGCACGTGGGTGGACGTGGGCGGCGGCGCCGTCGACACCACCCGCCCCTACCGGTGGGTCCACCCCGACGGCTCGGGGCGGGGCGTCGACGTGGTGTTCTACGACGCCGGCCTGTCGCACGCGGTGGCCTTCGAGCTGGGCACGCTGTCCAGCCGGTCGCTGCTCGACCAGGTCGTCCACCGGGCCCCGGGTCTGGTGACCATCGCCGCCGACGGGGAGACGTTCGGGCACCACCAGCGCTGGGGCGAGCGCCTGCTGGCCCACGCCCTCACCGTGGAGGCGCGCCGGCGGGGCGTGGAGGTCACCAGCCTGGCCGCCCACCTCCGCCGGGCCCGCCCCGCCCACCAGGTGGAGGTGGCGGTCAGCTCGTGGTCGTGCGCCCACGGCGTGGGCCGGTGGCAGGACGACTGCGGCTGCTCCACCGGGGGCCAGCCGGGCTGGCACCAGCGCTGGCGGCGCCCCCTGCGCGACGCCCTCGACCTGCTGCGGGACCACCTGACCGAGGTGTTCGAGCGGCGGGGCGGCGAGGTCCTGGCCGACCCCTGGGGCGCCCGCGACGCCTACCTCCCCGTCGTGCTGGGCGCCGTCACGCGCGAGGAGTTCGCCGCCGCCCACGTCGTGGGCGACCCGGTGGTGGCGTTCACCCTGCTGGAGGCCCAGCGCCACGCCATGGCCATGTACACCTCCTGCGGGTGGTTCTTCAACGACCTGGCCGGCCTGGAGACGGTGCAGATCCTCCGCTACGCGCTGCGGGCCATGGAGCTGCTCCGGGCCGTGGGCGAGGGCCCCGACGAGGAGGCCTTCCTGGACGTGCTCGGCAAGGCCGAGAGCAACGTGGCCGAGGAGGGGACCGGGCGCGAGGTGTGGCACCGCCACGTGGTGCCCGCCTGCGTCGACGCCGACCGGGCCGCCGCGAACATCGCCCTGTCCGAGCTGCTGGAGAACCGCCCGCCCTCGGGGCGGGTGGGGGCGTACGGCGTCGAGGTGGTGGACCACGCCCGCGACGACCGGGGCGCCGTCGCCCTGTGCACGGGGCGGGTGGAGCTGGTCCACCGGCGCACGGGCCGGCGCACCGCCCATGCCTACGCCGCCCTCCACCTGGGCGCCCTGGAGGTCCTGGGGGCCACCCGGCGGGCCGACCCGTCGGCCGACGCCGCCGCCGTCGCCTACCTGCGGGAGGCCTTCGGCCGCGGCGCCGCCGTCACCACCCTGCTGCGGCTGCTGATCGACGGGTTCGGCCCCGGCGAGTTCGACCTCACCGCCGCCCTTCCCGACGCCTCCGAGCACATCGTGGAGGGCGCCGCCCAGCGCCTGGCCGGGCGCTTCGCCGCCGCCTACGAGCGGCTCTTCGACGACCACCGCCGCACCATCGACGTGCTGGCCGCCGCCGGCTACCCGTTCCCGCCCGAGCTGCGGGCGCCGGCCGAGCTGGTGCTGGCCCGCCGCCTGGACGCCGAGATCCTGGCCCAGCAGGGCTCGGTCAACCCGTCGGACTACCGGCGGGCGGTGGAGATGGCCCGCCAGGCCCGCGCCCACGGGTTCATCGTCGACGCCCCCAAGGCGCGTGCCGTCGTGGCCCGGATGCTCTCCGCCGCCACCGAGCAGGCGGTGCGCACGGGCACCGACGCGGCCTCCCGCACCATGGCGGCCCACGGGGCGTCGGCGGCGCTGGCGCTGCTGGAGGTGTCGGCCCAACTGGGCCTGACCGGGCCGTGGGAGCACGCCCAGGAGGTGGTCCACGCCGCCCTCCGCAGCCACCACCGGCCCGCCGCCGACCTCCGCCCGCTGGCCGAGGCGCTCGGCCTGGCCACCGGCTGACGGCGGCGGGCGGGCGGCACGGTCAGGTGCCGCCGGCGCCGGCCAGCGCGGCGGCCGCCGCCTCGGGGGCGACGACGTTGACCATGACGCCGGTGCCGGACTCGAAGCCCGCCGGCGTCGTCAGCCTGGGCACGACGTGGACGTGCCAGTGGAAGCCGCCCCGGGCCCGGTAGGGGGCGGAGTGGAACACCAGGTTGTAGTCCACCGGGCCGACGCAGGCTCGCAGCCGTCGCAGCCCGTCGCCCACCGCCCGGCCCACGGCGGACAGCCCGGTCTCCCCCGCCCGGTGCAGGTGGGCGCCGTGGTCCCTGGGCACGACCAGCATCTCGTAGGGGCTGGCGCTCCAGAAGGGGCAGACGACCACCACGCCGGCGTCGGCCCGCACCACCCGCCGGCCCTCGCCCTCCTCGGCGGCGGCCGTGGCGCACAGCAGGCAGCCGCCCTCGAAGCGGTCGAACCCCGCCTGCTCGTCGGCCAGCTCCCGGGGGACGAACGGCATGCCGAGCAGCTGGGCGTGGGGGTGGTCGATCGACGCCCCCGCCCGGCGACCGCAGTTCACGATGGCCTGGCTGTAGCGCAGCCCGGGCGTGCCGGCGTGGGCCGCCACCCGGGCGGCCAGCGCCGCCATCACCAGGTCCACCTGGTCGCCGGCCAGGTCGGCCCACGCCTGGTCGTGCCCGGGCGAGAGGACCACGACCTCGTGGGCGCCGCTCCCCGGCGCATCGGTGAACACCGGCGCCCGGTGGTGCGCCACCATGGGCGCCGTCCCCTCGAACGCCGGGTACATGTTGGGCACCACCCGCACCAGCCATCGCCCGCCGTCGCCGTGGGTGGCCAGGGCCGGGCGGGTCTGGGCCTCGTTGCCGGGGCAGAACGGGCACGGGCCGCCGGCTGGGGCGCCGTCCCCCTCCCGGCGGCCGTCGGGCGGGAGGGAGGGCAGGCGCCCCGACCGGTTGGGGCTCACCACCACCCAGCGCCCGGTGAGGGGGTCGAGGCGGAGCCGGCTCATGCGGAGGCGCCGTGCACGACGGGACGCTAGCGGCGTCCCCGGCCCGATAGGGTCCCGCCCGTGGCGGCGGGCAGGGACCGGGAGCTGGTCGAGTACCTCGTCCACGACGTGGCCCTCCACGCCCCCCCGCTGCGAGCGCGGCTGGGCGAGGCGCTGGCGGGCGGCCGCCTCAAGTCGGCCGACGACCTGGCGCGCATGGCGCCGGTGTCGCTGGGCGAGATCACCGATCCGGCGTCGCTCGTCCTGCGGCCCCGGCTCCCCCGGCGGCGCAAGGGGGCGGCCGAGATGGAGCGGGCCTACAAGCCCGTGCACTGGCTGGTGCAGGAGGGCGTGCCCATCGGCTCGTCGGCGTCCGACGTGGAGCGCCTGGGCGGCCTGGGCGCCCGCTGGCTCACCGCCGCCGGCGTGCAGGGCGACGACGTCGTGCTCGGCTTCCTCCCCGCCGGCCCCCACCTGCCCTACTGGCAGCTCGTCCTGGGCGCCATGCGCCTGGGGGTGTCGGCGGTCTTCCTGCCCCCGGTGCCGACCGTCGGCGACGTGGCCCGGCTGCGGCCCAGCGTCCTGGTGGGCCGGCCCTACGACCTGGCCCGCCTCCTCGAGGACCGCTCCGCCACCGGCGCCGCCGCCGGGTGGCGCAGCCGGGTCCGGCTCCTGATCGCCGCCGGCGAGCCGCTCGACGACGCCCTGCGGGCCCGCCTGGCCGGCCTCCTGGTCGCCTCCGGCGCCGCCGTCGTCTCCGCCTGGGCGCCCCCCGGCGTGCGGGCCCTGTGGTGGGAGTGCCCGGGCGCCACGGCCCTGCACACCTGGCCCGAGGCCGAGGTGGTGCAGATCGCCGACCCCCTGTCCGGTGCGCCGGCGCCGCCGGGCGCCGGCGGCGAGGTGGTGTGGACGGCGCTGGGCTGGCACGGCACCGTGCTGGTGCGGCTGCGCACCGGGGTCTTCGCCCGCCTGGCCCCCGGCCCCTGCCCGTCGTGCGGGGCGCCGGGCCCGCTGCTCGAGGTGGACTCGGCCACGCCGTCGTTCCTGCGGGTGCTCGACGACCACGCCGGCGTGGCCGGCTGGCAGGCCGAGCTGCGCACCGCGGCCGACGGCGAGGAGCTGTTCGTGTTCATGTCCGTGGCGCCGGGCACCCGGCTCCCCTCCCTGCTCGCCGAGCTCGACGCCGAGCTGTTCGCCACCCAGTACGTCGTGCTCGACGCCGGCCGGCTCGACGCCCGCATGGCCGCCCACGGCGACCGCAAGGTGGTCGACCTGCGGGGGTGAGGGCCCGGCGTCCGCCCTTCTCTCCCGTCCGGGCGACCGAGGGGGGCGCCTGCCCGGAGGACGAGCGGGGCCCCGGCCGTCGACCACGCCGGCGTTCGCCGGGCGCCGGCCGGGGTAGGGGACACGGGTGCCTCGCGGACGGGCCCGGGTGGGCTGCTCGGGCTGGGTGTACAAGGACTGGCGGGGCCTGGTCTACCCCGAGGACCTGCCCACCCGGCGGTGGTTCGCCCACTACGCCGGCCTGTTCGACACCGTCGAGATCAACAACACCTTCTACCGCCTGCCCCCGGAGACGACCATGGAGGGGTGGGCGGCCCAGGCGCCCGAGGGCTTCGTCTACGCCGTCAAGCTCGGCCAGTTCGGCTCCCACCGGATGAAGCTGCGGGACGCCGCCACCTGGCTGCCGAAGCACCTCGACCGGGTGGAGCGCCTGGGCCCGTCGCTCGGCCCCACCCTGGTGCAGCTGCCCCCCCGGTGGAGGCGCGACGCCGACCGCCTCGACCAGTTCCTGTCGGCGGCGCCGAACCACCTGCGGTGGGCGGTCGAGCTGCGCGACGAGTCGTGGCTGGACGAGGAGGTGTACGCCGTGCTGCGCCGCCACGGCGCCGCCCTGTGCGTGCACGACCTGCTGGCCGACCACCCGTGGGCCCGCACCGCCGGCTGGGCCTACGTCCGCTTCCACGGCCCCCGGGCGCGGGAGCGCAAGTACTGGGGCCGCTACGGGCCCGACGCCCTGGCCCCGGTGGCCGAGCGCCTGGAGGCGTGGCTGGCCGAGGGCTGCGACGTCTACGCCTACTTCAACAACGACCACCAGGCCAACGCCGTGCACGACGCCGCCTGGTTGCGCGACCGCCTGTCCGGAGGCCCGACGGCCCCCGGCGCGCCCGGTGCGTAGCCTGGAAGGGCCGTGACCGCGCCGCTCGCCTACCTCGACCACGCCGCCACCACCCCGCTGCGCCCCGAGGCGCTCGAGGCCATGCTGCCGTACCTGACCGACCGCTTCGGGAACCCGTCGGGCTCCCACGCCGTGTCCCGGGTGGCCCGGCGGGCGGTCGACGAGGCCCGCGACACGGTGGCCGAGTGCCTGGGGTGCGAGCCCGGCGAGGTGGTGTTCACCAGCGGCGGCACGGAGTCCGACAACCTGGCGCTGGCCGGCGTGCAGCGGCACCGGGGGGGCACGGTGGTGTGCGCCGCCACCGAGCACCACGCCGTCCTGCACGCCGTCACCGCCCTGGGCGGGCGGGTGGTGGCCGTCGGCGGGGACGGCGTCGTCGACCTCGACGCCCTGGCCGCCGCCGTGGGCGACGACACCGCGGTCGTGTCGGTGATGCTCGCCAACAACGAGGTGGGAACCGTCCACCCGCTGGCCGAGGTGGCGGCCGTGGTGCGGCGCCTGGCGCCGGGGGCCGTCGTCCACAC
>JBKHXC010000540.1:0-3663 GCA_046566225.1 Acidimicrobiia bacterium | reverse complement strand
TCGGCCGGTACGGGCACGGCGGCGTCCACGGCGGGCGGGCTCGGCGGGGCGGCCGACACGGCGGGGGTGGCCGGGCTGGCGGGGGTGGCCGGGCTGGCGGGCGTGGCCGGGGTGGCGGGCCGGGGCGTGCGCGACCGGACGGTGCCGGCCCGCACCACGCCGGCGGGGGCCAGCCCGACGTCGTCGCCCTCCGCCGCCTCGTGGGCCGGGGCCCCGGCGAGCTCCGTCGTCGTCGTGGTGGTGGACGGGGCGCCGGGCCGGCGGGCGGGGCGGGCCGAGCGGGCCGGCGGGGCGTCGCCGGGGGCGGTGGCGAGGGCGACGGGCGTGGGGCCCGCCGGCGGCCCCGAGGGCCCGTCGGGAGCGACGGCGATGAGGGCGAGGGCGGCGGCCGACACGGCGGCCACCACCCCGGGCCGGCCGGCCCGCTGCCGGAGGGCGGCCCCGGCGGGGATGGCGGCGGCCGGCGCCGGGGAGCCGCCCACCACCAAGGCCACGCTGCGCGCGTCCGCCGCGGCGGCGCACACCGCCTCGGCCCGGGCCCGCAGGAGGCGCACGTCGGTGCCCTCCGACACCTCGAGGGTGACCACGTCGTCGCCAACGTCGCAGGTCACGACGCCGGGCAACGCCGAGAGCCGCTCCGGCAGCCCCTGCGCGCCCATGTCCCCGAAGGCTATCGCTTCCGCGCCGTGCGCGCCCGGGCCGGTACGTTCAGCGTCCACCGCCTACGAATCTAGCAAACTCGTCGAACAACGCCTGCTGGACAGGATCCTCGGCGGCGGTGACCTCCGGGTGCCACTGCACGCCGACCGCCCACTGCTCGCCGGGGACCTCGATCGCCTCGATCAGCCCGTCGCCGCTCCATCCCGTCGCCACCAGCCCCTCGCCCAGGCGGTCCACCCCCTGGTGGTGGTGCGACGTGCAGCGCAGCACCTCGCGGCCGCACGCCCGGGCCAGCCGGGACCCCGCCTCCACCTTCACGTCGTGGAGGACCGAGCTCTGCCTGGTGGGGTGGCCGTGGAGGTCCATGCCCTGGAGGTCGGGCAGGTGCTGGTGCAGGGTGCCGCCACCGGCCACGTTGAGCACCTGCATCCCCCGGCAGATGGCGAGGACGGGTAGGCCCCCGGCCAGCGCCGCCCGGGCCAGGGCCAGCTCGGCCTCGTCGCGGACGTGGTCCACGCCGTAGACCGTGGGGTGGGCGTCGGCGGCGCCGTAGCGGGCCGGGTCCACGTCGCCGCCGCCGGCCAGGAGGAGCCCGCCGAAGGGCTCGAGCAGCTCGCCGGCGGGCACGTCGGGGGCCGGCGGCAGGAGCAGGGGGCGGCAGCCGGCGCGGCGCAGGCAGGCGACGTAGCCCTCGGGGACGGCGTAGCCCCCACGGGCCCAGTCCACCACCCGGCCGGCGGCGAGGTGGTACGCGGCGACGGCGACGAGAGGGGTGGAGCGGCCCACGGCGCGCTCAGGCTACCGACGGGCACCGGCGGCGAGCGGCCCGCCCCTCGACCGGACGGGCTGGGCGGAGCGAGCGAACGAGGTCGGAACTCGTGCCCTGACCACAAACCTTCGCCCGGTTCGCATCGGCAAGGTCCGTGGCCGTACTCGCCGCCGAAGGCGGCTTCCACGGCTGCGGACACCAAACAGGGACACGGCGGAGGCGGCGCGAGCTCCGCTCGCCCGCCGGAGCACGATCCAACTCGACCGAATGGAGTGAGCGAAGCGAACGAATGAGGTCGACGGACTAGCCGAGCAGGCCCTCGATGGCCCCCGCCATGTCGACGTCGGCCTGGGTGACGCCGCCGGCGGTGTGGGTCCACAGCACCAGCTCGACGGTGTTCCACCGGATGGTGATGTCGGGGTGGTGGTTGGCCGCCTCGGCCAGCTGGGCCACGGTGTTGACGAACTCCATCGCCTGGCCGAAGTCCTTGCGCTCGACGACGCGCACCAGGCGGTCGCCCCGTCGCTCCCAGCCGAGGCCGGACGCCGCCGCCTCGACGGCCTGGTCGGATAGCCGCTCCACGCCGTCGATGGTAACGGCGCCGCGGCCGCCGTGCCCGCCGGCGTGGACGACGTCAGCGGACGGAGAACCCCCGCACGCCCTCGGCCCGCTCGTCGTGGACGTGCACGGCGGTGACGACGGCACGCGACGGCCCCCGCCGGCACCACGACACCAGGCGCTCCACCGCCTCGGGCGGGCCCTCGGCCACCACCTCCACCCGCCCGTCGTCGAGGTTCCTGGCCCACCCGGCCACGCCCGCGGCCGACGCCTCCCTCCGGCAGGTGTCGCGGAAGAACACGCCCTGCACCCGACCCTCGACCACCACCCGACGGCGGACCACCGGCGCGTCCATCCCCTGCCTCTCCCGAGTAATAGGTCACCGTTCCGGTGACCTATTTACTCGGGAGGCGGGGGTTTCCCGTAGCCTGCCGGCCGTGGCCGACTGGACCCTGCCCTGGGCCCCGGGCGCGGCGAGCGGCCTCGGCCCCTTCCCGGGGGCCGACCCCTTCGAAGCGGCGCGCGTGGTGTTCGGCGAGCTGGGCGACCTGCCCCACCTGCCCCAGCTCCCCCAGCGCGGCGCCGGAGCCGACGCCGTGGGGCGCACGGCGGCGCTGCTCGTCGACCTCCACGCCGACGTGCACGCCGGCCGGTGGCGGGTCGTGCCGAGGGCCGGCGGCGACGAGCGCCGGGCCCGCGAGATGCTCGAGCGGGACCTCGACGCCCTGGAGGAGGCGGGGGGCGCCCACCGGGGCCCGGTGAAGGTCCAGGCCGTCGGGCCGTGGAGCCTGGCGGCGAGCATGGAGCTGGCCCGGGGGGAGAAGGTCCTCGCCGACCGGGGGGCGACCCGTGACCTGGCCGTGTCGCTGACCGAGGGGCTGCGGGCCCACGTGGCCGGCGTGCGGCGGCGGCTGCCGGGGGCGACCCGCCTGGTCGTGCAGCTCGACGAGCCCCTGCTGGTGGACGTGCTGGCGGGCTCGGTCCCCACCGCCAGCGGCTGGGACCGCCTGCCGGCGCCCGAGCCGGGGCCGGCCGAGGAGGCGCTGGCCGCCGCCCTCCGCGCCGGCGGCGACGACGCCGGCGTGTCGTGCAACGCGGCGGGGGCGCCGCTGGCCCTGCTCCGCCGGGCCGGCGCCCGGTTCGTCGCCCTCGACGACGACGCCCTCGAGGCCGTCCCCGAGGAGGACCTGGGCACGGCCGTCGAAGCCGGCGCCGGGCTGCTGGTCGGCATGGTGACGCCGGCCTCGCTCCACGCGCCGCTGGCCGACGTGGTCGCCGTCACCCGCCGGGCCTGGGCCCGCCTCGGCCTGGGCGAGGACCGCTGGGCCGGCGTCGTGGTGACCCCCGCCGTCGACCTGGCGCAGCTCACGCCCGACCAGGCGGTGGCGGTGCTGGGGCGCTGCCGGGAGGCGGGGCGCTCGCTCGTGCCCGGCGCCGACGACGACGGGCCGCCCGAGGCCGGCGACGGGCCCGGTCGGCGCTGACCGGTGGCGGCGGCCGACGACCACCCCGGCCACGCCGGCCCGCCGGCCGCCTCCCTGCCGGTTGGGGCGGTGCTGGTCGGGCTCTCCACCGGGCCGGGCGTCGGCGTGGGCCCCGTGCGCCGGCAGTTCCCGGCCGGCGCGGCGGGAGCGGGCCGGCCTCCGGCGGACGGCGTCGTCGTGGCCGGCGAGCTG
>JBKHXC010000539.1:0-6120 GCA_046566225.1 Acidimicrobiia bacterium | reverse complement strand
GGAGGTCTTCCTGGGCCGCACCGGCGCCGCGGCGGCCAGCGCGGCGCCCGCCCCGCCCGCCCCGGCCACCGCCGTGCCGCCGCCGGCGGCGCCGGTGGGGACCGGCGCGGCCCCGCCCGGCCCCTCGCCCGGCCCCTCCCCCCGGCCGGCGGGCGGCGCCGGCCGGCGCCTGGCCGCCCAGGCCCGGGCCGAGGTGGCGATGACGCTGCGGCGGGGCGAGTCGGTGCTGCTCGCCCTGGGCATCCCCGTCGTGCTCCTCGTGTTCTTCTCCACCGTCGACGTGCTCCCCACCGGCACCGACGAGCCCGTAGACTTCCTGGCCCCCGGCATCCTCGCCCTGGCCGTGATGTCGACCGCCCTGACCGGCGTGGCCATCGCCACCGGCTTCGAGCGGGAGTACCTCGTCCTCAAGCGCCTGGGCACCACGCCGCTGCGCCGGGGCGAGCTGCTGGCGGCCAAGACGCTCGCCGTGCTGGCGGTGGAGGCCGTCCAGGTCGGCGTGCTCCTCCCGGTGGCCCTGGCCCTGGGCTGGCGCCCGGAGGGCGACGCCGTGCTGGCGGTGGCCGCCGTCCTGGTCGCCACCGTGGCCTTCGCCGGCGCCGGCCTGGCCATGGCCGGGACGCTGCCGGCCATGACCACCCTGGCCGCCGCCAACGGCGTCTACGTCGTGCTGCTCCTGCTCGGCGGCATGGTCGTGCCCGTCGAGCGCCTGCCCGGGGCCCTGCGGGCGGTGGCCCGGGCCCTGCCCGCCGCCGCCCTCTCCGACGCCCTCCACGCCGCCCTGGCCGCCGGCCCGCCGGTGCCGGGGCGGGCCTGGGCGGTGCTGGCCGCCTGGGCGGTCGTGGCGCCGGCCGCCGCCGCCCTGGCCTTCCGCTGGGAGTAGCGAGGCGCTTCGACCCCATTCGTTCGCCTCGCTCACTCCATTCGGTCGAGTTCGATCGTGCTCCGGCGGCGAGCGGAGCTCGGGCCGCCGGCGCCGGTGGCGGCGAACACGGCGGCGAACACGGCGGCGCCGACCAGGACGATGGTGGGCCCCGACTGCACGTCGAGGTGGTAGCTGAGGTTCATCCCCACGAACCCGCACGTCGCCCCGATGGCGGTGGACAGGACCAGCATCCGGGAGAACGAGCTGGTGACCATGCGGGCCACCGTCGCCGGGATCACCAGGGTGGCGGCGATGAGGGTGACGCCCAGCACCTGCATGGTGGCCACGATGGCCAGGGCGAGCACCAGCATCAGCAGGGCGTCGTAGCGGGCGGTGCGCACCCCGGACGCCTCCGCCACCTCGGGGTCGAAGGTGGTGAACAGCAGCGGCCGGTAGGCGAGGGCCACCACGGCGACGGCCAGCAGGGTGACGGCGCCCACGGCGACCACGTCGCCGGCGGAGACCCCCAGGATGCTGCCGAACAGCGCCGCCTCGAAGCTGCGCCCGGCCCGGCCGAACAGGGCGAACAGCACCAGCCCCAGCGCGAACGAGGCCGTGGTGACGACGCCGATGGCGGCGTCCGAACCGATCACCCGCCGGCGGGTGACGCGGGTGATCATGAGCGCCGACGCCACGCCCCACGCCCCGGCGCCCAGCAGGAGGTCGACGCCCAGCAGGGCGCTGGCCGCGAAGCCGCCGAAGACGGCGTGGGACAGGCCGTGGCCGATGTAGCTCATCCCCCTCAGCACCACGCACACGCCCACCAGGCCGCACAGGGCCCCGGCCAGCACGGCCACGGCCAGGCCGTTGCGGAAGAACTCGAACTCGAAGGGCCGGAGCAGCTCGCCCGTCACCTCAGGCCCCCGAGGCCCGGCCCAGGGCCACCCCGTCGGCGTGGAAGTGGTCGACCACGACCGGCATCCCGCCGTGCTCGAGCACGTCGAGGCCGGCGCCGTAGGTCCGCTCCAGGACGGCGCGGGTCAGGACCTGGCGGGGGGCGCCGGCGCCGACCACCTCCCGGTTCAGGCACACCAGGTGGGGCAGGTGGGCGGCGATCCCGTTGAGGTCGTGGGTGGTCAGCACCACCGCCAGGCCGTCGGCGTTGAGGTCGCTGAGCAGGTGCAGGACCTCGTGGCGGGTGCGGACGTCCACCCCCGACGTCGGCTCGTCCAGCAGCAGCAGCTCGGGACGCTGGAGCAGGGCACGGGCCAGGAACATCCGTTGCTGCTGGCCGCCGGACAGCTCGCCGATGTGGCGGTCGGCCAGGCCGCCCAGCTCCAGGCGGTCGAGCACGGCGGCCGCCTCCGCCCGCTCCGACGGGCTGGCCCAGGGCAGGACGCGCCCCGAGGTGCGGGCCATGAGGACGCACTCGCGCACGGTGACCGGGAAGCCCCAGCTCACGGTGTCCACCTGGGGGACGTAGGCGACCCGCAGCCCGGGGCGGCGCACCACCGATCCCGACACCGGCGCCACCGACCCCAGCACGGCCCGCAGCAGCGTCGTCTTCCCCGACCCCGACGGGCCCACCACACCGGTGAACTGGCCGGGCGCCACCGTGAGGTCCACGTGCTCCAGCACCGGCTCCGACCGGTAGCGGCAGGTGACCCGCCGCAGCTCCACCAGGGGCGCCGCGTCCTGCGTCACTGGGGGTACACCGCCCGGTCGGGCGCCGGCAGCGACACGTCGAGCGCCTCCAGGGGCGAGGGATCGCCGCCCAGCGCCCGGGTGACGGTGGCGTAGTTGGCCCGCACGAGGCCCAGCCACGAGTGCTCGGGGTCGCCGGGCCCGCCGGGGAGGTCGTCGTCGCGCAGGGTGTCGACGTAGGACACGCCCGCCTCCCGGCCGATCCGCTCCAGGACCGGGCTGGGGAACACCTCGCTGCCGAAGATGGCGGGGACGCCCGAGGCCCGCACCTGGTCGATCAGGCGCGCCACCTCCCGGGGGGACGGGTCCTCGAAGTCGGAGACCTGGATGGCGCCGATCACCTCCCAGCCGTAGGTGCGGGCGAAGTAGGCGTAGGCGTCGTGGTAGGTCAACAGCTTGCGCCGCTCCGGGGCCACGGTGGCGAGCGCCCGGCGCATGGCGGCGTCGAGGCGTTCGACGGCGGCCGAGAACGCCTCCACGTTGCCCCGGTAGTAGGCCGCGTTCCCGGGGTCGCGGGCGGCCAGGGTGTCGCCCACGATCTCGGCGTACGCCCGGGCGTAGGTGGGGTCGGTCCACAGGTGGGGGTTGGGCCGGCCGTCGTCCTCGGGGAAGGAGAAGTCGAAGATGTAGTCCTCCTCGGGCAGCGCCCGGGTGCCCAGCTCCACGATCTCGGTGCCGTCGCCGGCCGACGACCCGGCCAGGCGGCGCACCGGCTCCTCCAGGGACAGGCCGTTGAGGAACACCACGTCGGCCGTCGAGAGCAGCTCGGCCACGCTGGGCCTGGGCTCGAAGGTGTGCGAGTCGGCCCCCTCCGGGACGATGCCGGTCACGTCGGCCCGGTCGCCCGCCACGCCGGCCACGATGCTGGTGATGGGCGCGACGGTCGTGGCGATGCGCAGCCGCCCCCCGGCGCCGGCGCCCGCCCGCTCCCCGCCGCAGCCGGCGAGGGCGACGGCGGCGAGCACGGCCGCCGTGGCGGCCATCCGCCGCGGCGCCCGGCGACGAATCGGTCTCCACACGGGTGGCCACTGTACCGGCGCCCAGCTCGTAGGTGCGACCAGCTCGCAACTGCCGGCCGGTAGTCTGGGACGGTGGAGGAGCCGCTGAGCGCCCTGCTCGACGTCCTGCGTGCCAACGGCGTGCGCATCACCGTCCCCCGGCGGGCCATCCTGGAGTCACTGATGGCCACCGGTCCCCACGTGACGGCCGAGGAGCTGGCCGCCCACGTCCGGGCCCGCCACCCCGAGGTCCACGAGTCGACGGTGTACCGGACCCTGGACCGCCTGGGCCGCCTCGGCGTGGTCGACCACGTCCACCTGGGCCACGGGCGGGCGGTGTTCCACGTGCCCGGCGAGGCGCACCAGCACCTCCACTGCGACAGCTGCGGCGCGGTGGTGGAGGCGCCCGACGAGCTGTTCGCCCCCCTCGTGCGGGCCGTGGAGGAGCGCTACGGGTTCGAGCTCGACCTCGACCACTTCGCCCTGGGCGGGCGGTGCCGGGCGTGCCGGGAGTCGGGCGCGTCACCCCGGCGGGGCCGGCGGCGCGCCCGGCGGGGCGCCCCTCACCACCCCTCGCTGCCCGGGCCCCCCTTGAACGGGCCGACGACGTCGGGCGTCACCCAGCCGCCGTAGAAGCCACCGGGCTGGGGCTCCACGGGCTGGAGGTCGACCAGGCACAGCTCGACCCGGGCCGGGTAGAAGGCGACGTGGCCGGCGATGGCCTCGTAGCCGGGCGACGGGTCGAGGTAGGTCCACGCCGCGTCGGCGGACACCTGGCCCTTCCACCGCACGTCGAGGTAGGACGCCGTCCCCTTGAACTCGCACCAGCTCGTGCGGCCGTTGGGGACCACCGCCCCCGGGAACACGGCGTCGGCCGGCAGGTAGTAGGCGGGCGGGTGGCTGGTCTCGAGCACCCGCAGGGCGGCGACCGTGACGGCGATGGTCTCGCCGGCGAAGATGACCTCCACCTGGCGGGTCGACGGCTCGACCCGGGGCGGGCGGGGGTAGTCCCACACCGACTCCTGGCCGGGGCCGGCGGGCAGGGGCGCGGGACGGGGCGGCACGGCCGCCGATCCTACGGCCGGGCGGGCGGGCCGGCCCCGACCCCCCGGGCCGTCCTACCGGGAGGCGGCCTCCACCAGCCGGTCCAGGTCCTCCCGGCGGAGCTCGCCGACGTGGCGGTCCACCAGCGCGCCGGCCCGGTCGACGGCCACGGTGACGGGCAGGCCGGGCCGGGAGCCCACCCCGTAGTCCTCGGCGATGCGCCCGCCGGGGTCGGCCAGCGCCGGCCAGGTGGCCCGCTGGTCGCGCATGAAGGCCAGGGCCGCCTCGGCCGTGTCGTCGAACACCACACCCAGCACGGCGACCTCCTCGCCGTGGACCGCCCTCAGCAGCGGGAACTCCCGCCGGCACGGCACGCACCACGACGCCCAGAAGTTGACGAGCACGGGACGGCCCCGGAAGTCGGACAGGCGCACGGTGCCGCCCTCCAGGTCGGTCGCCTCGAACGCCGGGGCGGCGCCGGGCGGCGTCTCCTCCTCGCCCGCCGGGAGCAGGGCCAGGGCGCCGAGGACGGCGACCAGCGCGAACCCGGCGGCGGCCGCAGCCGCCCGCCGGCCACCGGTCACGTCCCGGGGGCGGGAGGGGTGGGCTCGGCCGGCGCCGGCTCGGTGCGGGCCAGCTCGCGCTCGACGTCGGCCCACGTGAGCACGCCGTCGCCGGCCTCCCGCTGGTCGCGGGCGTACCACCGGAAGAAGATGACGACGATCACCGACCACAGGAGCAGCCCGGCGTAGATCTTCATCAGGGCGCCGGCCAGGCGCTGGTCCTCGATGGCGGAGATGGCGAACGGCCGCGGCACCTCCCCGTAGAACGGGTACAGGAGGCCCTCGCCCAAGGTCAGGAACGACGCCGGGATGGTGGGGATGACCGACTGGAGGAACACGTAGGCCATGCGGACGCCGGGCGACAGGCGGGGCAGCTCGGGGAGCCGGTTGACCACCGGGAACCACATGAGCACCGCGCTGGCGAAGATCACCATGTGCACGACCAGGTGCAGCGGGTGGTTGCGCACCGACGCCTCCACCACCAGGGGCCAGTGGGTCACCACCGTGACCAGGTTGAAGGCGACCGCCGCCGGCAGCGGCCGGGCCATCCTGGTCATCACGAACCGCATGACGCGGCCCCGGGCCGCCCACCGCAGCAGCCACCCGGGCAGGCCGAGCAGGAGCAGGGGTGCGGCGATCAGGGTGAAGCCGATGTGCTGGAACATGTGCACGCTGAACAGGTAGTGCTCCCCGATGTCGTGCACCGGCCAGTCGGCGTGGGCCCACAGGGCGGCCAGGCCCAGGCAGAACAACGTGACCTGGCGCCGGGTGGCCACCGGCTGGCCGGCCGGGACCTGGGACGGGCCGATCCGGCGCAGCGCCGTCCAGTACAGCGCGCCGAGCCCGGCCACCAGCGCCCACACGTCGGCGTGGGCGTGCCACTCCCACCCCGAGACGCCGGCGCCGGCCCCCAGCATCAGCGCCGCCCCACCCGCCCGCCCGCGGC
>JBKHXC010000538.1:0-8553 GCA_046566225.1 Acidimicrobiia bacterium | reverse complement strand
AGTCGGTGTTCCCGACGGTCGGCTCCGTCAATCCCGTCCTCACCGGCCTCACTCTGGCCAGGCGCCTCGCCGCGCACCTGCCGGGCTGATGGCGCTGATGGCCGCGATGGCGGTGATGGCGGTGATGCCGGTGAGGATCATGGCGCGGCGCCAGGCTCCAGCGCAGCGGCTCCGGCGGCAGGCGACGCGGCGCGTCGCGGTCACCTCGTCCGCATCGGATGCCGACGCGGGCAGGCGGGCCTCGTGAGCGTGTCCGGGGTTCGGCGTTCGAGGCCACGCGCCCCCGTATCCTCCGCGGCGTGCGGATCGTGTCCCTGCTCCCCTCGGCCACCGAGATCCTCTTCGCCCTCGGCGCGGGGGACGAGGTGGCGGGGGTGACCTTCGAGTGCGACCACCCGGCCGAGGCCCGCAGCCGGCGCATCGTGTCGACATCGGCGCTGCCCGAGGGCCTGGCGCCCGGCGAGATCGACGTGGTCGTGCGGGAGCGCCTGGCCCGAGGGGAGGACCTCTACCACCTCGACGCCGGCGTCCTCGCCGACATCGACCCCGACCTCATCGTCACCCAGGACCTCTGCGCGGTGTGCGCCGTGGACGTGTCCGAGGTGAACGACGCCCTGGCCCACCTCGGCTGCAAGGCGCAGGTGCTCACCCTCGACCCGATGCGCCTCGACGACGTGGTCGCCTCGGTGGGGACGGTGGGCGCCGCTACGGGCCGCGAAGCCGCCGCCGGGGAGCTCATGTCGTCGCTGCGGGCCCGGCTCGCCGCCCTGGCCGCTCGGCTGGACGGCGCCCGGCGCCGCCCGACGCTCGTACTCGAGTGGACCGATCCCCCCTTCAGCGCCGGCCACTGGGTGCCCGACATGGTGGCGGCCGCCGGGGGCGCCGACGTGCTGGGCCGCCCCGGGGAGCGCTCCGAGGCGGTGACCCGGGACCGGGTGCAGATGTCGGGGGCGGAGGTCGTGGTCGTGGCCCCGTGCGGCTACCGGCTCGACGGCGCCCACCGCGTCGCCGAGGACCTCCTGGAGGCCGGTGGTGTCCCGTCGGGATGCGAGGTGTGGGCCGTCGACGCCGATGCGTACGTGGTGCGCCCCGGCCCCCGGGTCGTGGAAGGCTGCGAGATGCTCGCGGCCGTGCTCCACCCCGACCGCTGCGGCCAGCCCGACCCGGCGAGGGCCAACCGCGTCGACTGAGGATCGCCGCCTCATCGGGCCGCAGCGGTCCCACCCTCGGGCCGATCGGGCGATGCCTCACCTTCCTGGGCGAGGGCCTTGATGCCGGCGGCGGGACCAGCGGGCGAAGGTCGGCGGCGGCGGGGCGGGCACCCGCCGGCGGGCCTGGTCGTCGGCCGCCCGCCGGCGACGCAGCTCCAGGGCCAGGCTCTCCCGGCCCCGCGCCATGGCCCAGCGGTGGTTGGCGGCGAAGGCGGGCCGCAGGAGCCAGCTCAGCCGGCGCAGCAGCGGCTTGGCGGCGCTGACCCGCCAGTCGTAGGCGATCACCACCTCGGGGCCGTCCTGGTCGAAGCTCCAGCGTCCGGTGCCCTCCAGGTCCCCGCTGGCCTCCAGGGCGAAGCCGGCGTCGGTCACCGGCTCGGTGATGCGCAGCCTCCACCGCAGCGTGTACGGCAGCCAGCCCTTGGTGTGGAGGTCGAGGGCCCGGCCCACGCCACCCTCCCCGCCCTCCTCGGCCACCTCGACCCCCAGGTAGACCGACGGCCACCACCGGGGCAGCGCCTCGGCGTCGCCGAGGACGGCCTTGACCTCCTCGATGGTGCCCGCCACCCGCCACACGGTGAGGAACTCGTACTGGGGTCCCATCGACCCGGGACGCTACCGGCCGCCGCCCGGGAACGCCCGGGAAGGCTCGGTGGGAACTTCGTTGGAAGTTTGTTGACTTGAGCTCGCCGATCCAACATACTGTCCTCGTGGACGCCGAGGAGCGCCGGGACCGGATCGCCGAGGAGCTGCGCCGCCGGGGCCGGGTGTCCGTCCGCCGGCTGGCCGCCGCCCACGGCGTGACGCCCGAGACGGTGCGCCGTGACCTCATCGAGCTGGAGGAGCGGGGGGAGCTGCGCCGGGTCCACGGTGGCGCCGTCGCCCTCGAGCGGCTCCGGCTGGAGCCGGCGGTGGCGGAGCGGTCGGCGCACATGGCCGCCGCCAAGGCCGCCATCGCCAGGGCCGCCGTCGCCCAGTTCCCCGGCGACGGGGGCACCGTCCTGGTCGACGCCGGCACCACCACCGGGGCCCTGCTGGAGGTGTGGCCCACCGACCGCCGCCTCACGGTGGTCACCAACGCCGTGCCCCACGCCCTGGCCCTGGCCCCCATCCCCACCGTGACGGTGATCGTGATCGGCGGCCGGCTGCGGGCACGGACGCTGGCCAACGTCGACGAGATCGCCCTGGAGACCCTGCGCAACCTGCGCGTGGAGGTCGCCTTCGTGGCCGCCAACGGCGTGTCCGAGCGGGGCTGCTCCACGCCCGACCCGGCCGAGGCGGCCGTCAAGCGGGCCATGGTCGGCGCCGCCGACCGGGTGGTCCTCCTCGCCGACTCCACCAAGTTCGGCCAGGAGCACTTCGTGCGCTTCGCCGCCCTCGCCGACCTCGACGTGGTCGTCACCGACGGCGCCGCCGACGACGGCGACCTCCTGCCCGTCCGCCTGGCCGGCGCCGACGTGGTGGTCGCCCCGTGATCGTCACCGTCACCCCCAACCCGTCGGTGGACCGCACCCTGGAGGTGCCCCTCGTCGAGCGCGGCGCCGTCCTGCGGGCCACGTCGACCCGCGTCGACGCCGGGGGCAAGGGCGTCAACGTCACCCGGGCCCTGGTGGCCAACGGCCACGCCAGCCTGGCCGTCCTTCCCCTGGGCGGCGGGGACGGCGAGGTGCTCTCCCGCCTGCTGGCCGACGGCGGGATCCCCCACCGGGCGGTGCCCATCGCCGCCGCCACCCGCACCAACGTCACCCTCAGCGAGCCCGACGGCACGGTGACCAAGGTCAACGCCCCGGGGGCGGCGCTGGCCGGCGCCGAGCTGGAGGCCGTCGTCGACGCCGCCATCGTGAGCCTGCGGGGCGCCACCTGGCTGGTGGGGTGCGGGTCGCTGCCCGGCGGCGCCCCCGACCGCCTCTACGCCACCCTCGTCGAGCTGGCCCACGCCGCCGGCGTGCGGGCCGCCGTCGACACCAGCGGGGCGCCGCTCGCCGCCGCCCTGGCCGCCGGCCCCGACGTGATCAAGCCCAACCTGGCCGAGCTGGCCGAGCTGGCCGGCCGGCCGCTGGCCACGGTGGACGACGTCGTCGCCGCCGCCTCCGCCGCCCGGGCCGCCGGCGCGGGCTCCGTGGTGGTGTCCCTCGGCGCCCGGGGCGCCCTCCTCGTGGACGGGTCGGAGCCGGTCCTGGCCGTCCCCCCGCCCGTCCACGCCCGCAGCGACGTGGGCGCCGGCGACACCCTCCTCGCCGGCTTCCTCGCCGCCGGCGGCGCCGGCCCCGGCGCCCTGCGGGCCGGCGTGGCGTGGGCGGCCGCCGCCGTCGCCCTGCCCGGCACCGAGGTGCCCGGCCCGGGCGCCATCGACGTCGCCGCCGTGGCCGTCCGGCCCGCTCGCTCCCTCGTCCTGTCCACCTGACCCACCCGAAACGGAGAAGCCCATGACCGTCGCCATCGAGTCCCTCGTCACCACCGACCTGGTCGCCCTCGACCTGGTCGCGCCCGACCGCCGGGCCGCTATCGAGGCCCTGGCCGACCGCCTGGTGGCCGCCGGGCGCCTGACGGACCGGGAGGGGTTCGTCGACGCCGTGTGGGCCCGGGAGCAGGAGACGGGGGGCACGGGCATGGAGTCGGGCGTCGCCATCCCCCACGCCAAGCACGCCGGCGTCACCGAGCCGAGCGTGGTGGTGGCCCGGGTCCCGGCGGGCGTCGACTTCGGCGCCGAGGACGCCCCCGCCGACCTGGTGTTCCTGATCGCGGCGCCCGCCGGCGCCGACGACGTCCACGTCACCGTGCTGTCCAAGCTGGCCCGCCGCCTCGTCCACCCGTCGTTCCGCACCGCCCTGCGCGAGGCGGCCACGCCCGACGCGGTCGTCTCCATCCTCAAGGAGCAGATCCAGTGAAGCTCGTCGCCGTCACCGCCTGTCCCACCGGCATCGCCCACAGCGCCATGGCCGCCGAGGCCCTGGAGGTCGCCGCCCGCGAGGCCGGGCACGAGATCGAGGTCGAGATCCAGGGCGCGGCCGGCGGCGCCGGCCTGTCGGCCGCCGCCATCGCCTCCGCCGACGCCGTCATATTCGCCGTCGACGCCGGCGTGCGCGACCGCGACCGCTTCGAGGGGCTGCCCGCCGTCGAGGTCCGCACCCGCCGCGCCATCGACCGCCCGGGGGAGGTGGTCGACCAGGCCGTGGCCGCCGCCGCGTCGGCCCCCGCCCGGTCCCCCGCCGGCGCCCGGCCGGCGCCCATGGCGGCCGCCGCCCCGCGGGGGGCGTCGGGGGCCGAGCAGCTCCGGGTGTGGCTGATGACCGGGGTGAGCTACATGCTCCCGTTCGTGGTGGCGGGCGGCATCCTCATCGCCCTGGGCTTCGCCATCGGCGGCGCCACCGAGGTCACCGAGGTCGAGGACTGGCCGGCGCTGTCCGCCGTGTTCGACTCCAGGGTCCAGCTCGGCGCCCTCATGTTCAAGATCGGCGCCGTGGCCTTCGGCATGCTGGTGCCCATCCTGGCGGGCTTCATCGCCTTCGGGATGGTCGACCGGCCCGGTATCGCCCCCGGCGTGGTGGCGGGCCTGATCGCCAACGAGCTGGGCGCCGGGTTCCTCGGCGGCCTGGCCGGCGGCCTGCTGGCCGGCGCCGTGGTGATGCTGCTGATGCGCATCAACGTGACCGGCCCGCTGTCGAAGATGATGCCGGTGCTGGTGTACCCCATCGTGGGGACGCTGGTCACCGGGGCCGTCCTCGTGCTGGTGATCGGCAACCCCATCGCCGACGTGCAGTCCGGCCTCACCGACTGGCTGGCCGACCTCCAGGGGACCAACGCCGTGCTGCTCGGCCTGCTGATCGGCTCCATGATGGCGTTCGACATGGGCGGCCCGGTCAACAAGGCGGCCTACACCTTCGGGCTGGCGTCGCTGGACGCCGGGAACTTCGCCGTGATGGCCGCGGTGATGATCGCCGGCATGACCCCGCCCCTGGGCCTGGCCCTGGCCACCACCCTGCGCCCCCGGCTGTTCACCGCCCCCGAGCGGGAGTCGGGCAAGGCGGCGTGGCCCCTCGGGCTGTCGTTCATCACCGAGGGGGCGATCCCCTTCGCCGCCGGCGACCCGCTGCGGGTCATCCCCTCCCTCATGGCCGGCTCGGCCGCCGCCGGCGCCATCTCCATGGCCGTGGACGCCCAGCTGCGGGCGCCCCACGGCGGCATCTTCGTCATCGGCCTCATCGACGGCAAGGCCGGGTACCTGGTGGCCGGCGTCGTCGGCATGGTGGTGACCGCCGCCGCCGTGGTCGCCCTCAAGTCGATGCGGCCGCCGGCGCTCGTCGACGCCGAGCCGGCGGCCGACGGCGCCCGCCAGGCGGTGCCGGCCTGATGCCCAGCCGAACCGTCACCCTGCCCAACCCCACCGGCCTCCACGCCCGCCCGGCCAAGGTCTTCACCTCCGCCGTGGCCGACAGCGGCCACCAGGTCCGGCTCACGAAGGGGGACACCACCGTCAACGCCCGCTCGGTGCTGTCGGTCCTCACGCTCGACTGCCACCAGGGCGACGAGGTCACCATCGACGTGCAGGGCGACGACGCCGACGCCGTGCTGGAGTCCCTCGTGGCCCTGGTCGAGTCGGGCCTGGGCGAGGACGGGCCCCGATGAGCGCCACCCTGCGGGGCAGCGGGGCGGCCCCCGGGATCGCCGTCGGCGCCCCCTTCGTGGTGGAGCCGCCGGCCACCGAGGTCGTCGACCCGGGGCCGGTCGGCCCCCCGGAGGCGGAGAAGGAGCGCCTCCACGGGGCCCTGGTGCAGGCGGCGGCCGAGCTGCACGCCATGGCCGAGCGGATGCGGCCGGTGGCGGGCGAGGAGGCGGAGATCTTCGAGGCCCACGCCGCCTTCGCCGAGGACCCCGAGCTGGAGGAGCAGGCCGCCCCCCTCATCGAGGCCGGCCGCTCGGCGGTGGCGGCCGTGGCCGCCGCCTTCGGCGCGTTCCGCAAGCTGCTGGCCGCCTCGTCCAGCGAGTACTTGGCCGCCCGGGCCGCCGACCTCGACGACGTGTGCGCCCGGGTCGTCGCCATCCTGTCCGGCACGTCCCGGGGCTACGACCTGCCCGAGGGGCGCTCGGTCCTGCTGGCGCGCGAGCTGACCCCGTCGCAGACGGCGGAGATCCCCCGCGAGCGCATCGCCGGCGTCGTCACCGAGACGGGCTCGCCCACCAGCCACGCCGCCATCCTGGCCCGCACCCTGGGCATCCCCGCCGTGGTGGGGGCGGCCGGGGTGCTCACCGTGGCCGCCGGGGCCGCCTGCGTGGCCGTGGACGGCCGCACCGGCGAGGTCCACGTCGAGCCCGGCGCCGACGTGCTGGCCGCCCTCACCGCCCGGGCCGCCCAGGAGGAGGACCGCCGCCGGCAGCTGTCGGCGGCCACGGCGGAGCCCGGGCGCACGGCCGACGGCGTGGCCGTCGAGCTGGTGGCCAACGTGGCCGGTCGCGACGACCTGGCCGCCGCCGTCGCCGCCGGCGCCGAGGGCGCCGGCCTGGTGCGCACCGAGCTGCTCTTCCAGGACCGGCGCTCCGAGCCGACGGTGGCCGAGCAGGCCGCCTACTACGGCGAGGTGCTGGCCGCCTTCCCCGGGCGGCGGGTGGTGTTCCGGACCCTCGACGTGGGCGCCGACAAGCCGCTGCCCTTCGTGGCCCGCGAGCCCGAGCCCAACCCGGCCCTCGGCGTGCGCGGCATCCGCCTGTCGCTGCGCCGGCCCAAGCTGTTCGAGGACCAGCTGCGCGCCCTGCTGCGGGCCCACGCGGCGCGCCCCGGCGGCGGGGTCACCGGCGTCATGTTCCCGCTGGTCAGCCGGGTCGACGAGGTGCTGGCCGCCCGCAGCGAGCTGGAGCGGGTGGCCGGCGACGAGGGCGTGGACCTCGACGGCGTGGAGGTCGGGGTCATGGTCGAGGTGCCGTCGGCCGCCCTGGCCGCCCGCCGCATCGCCCCCCACGTGGACTTCTTCTCGATCGGCACCAACGACCTGCTCCAGTACCTGTTCGCCGTCGACCGGCTGGTGGCCGAGGTGGCCGAGGTGGCCGACGTGTGCGAGCCCCTGGTGCTGGACCTCATCGGCGCCGTGGTGGAGGCGGCGGGCGAGCACGGCGCCTGGGTCGGCGTGTGCGGCGAGACGGCCAGCGACCCCGAGGTGGCCGGCGCCCTCGTCGGGCTGGGCGTGCGGGAGCTGTCGATGGTGTCCGGGGCCCTGGGCGAGGTCAAGGACCTGCTCGGCCGCCACGACCTGGCGGCGCTGCGGGCGGCGTCCGACGCCGCCCGCCGGGCCGCCACCGCCGGGGAGGCCCGCGCCCTGCTCGGTCGCCTCACCGCCTGAGGCACCGTCTCCGGGACCCGGGCCCCCCGGTGACGGTCGCCTCCGCCGGCGCCGCCCGGCCCGTCCCCGAAGGGTCCGCCGGCGGGCGGCCAGACTGGCGCCCATGTCGCCCCGTGCCGCCGGCATCGTGCTCGTCGCCGTGTCGGCGGCGTCGTTCGGGGCCATGGCCATCTTCGCCCGGCTGGCCTACGACGGCGGCGCCGACGTCACCGCCGTGCTCTTCCTGCGCTTCGCCATCGCCGCGCCGTGCATGGCCGCCGTCATGCGGCTGCGGGGCCTGGCCTGGCCGCGGGGGCCGGTGCTGGCCGGGCTGGCCGCCATGGGGGGGATCGGCTACGTGGGCCAGTCCCTGTCGTACTTCACCGCCCTGACCCTGGCGTCGGCCAGCCTGGTCGCCCTGCTGCTCTACGCCTACCCGGCCATCGTCACCGTCCTGTCGGTGCTCGTCCTGGGCGCCCGCCTCACCCGCCGGCGGGTGGTCGCCCTGGGCCTGGCCCTGGCCGGCGCCGCCCTCACCATCGGGCCCGAGCGGTCGGGCGAGCCGCGCGGCGTCGTGCGCGGGGCGTCGGCCGCCGCCATCTACTCGGCGTACATCCTGGTGGGGAGCCGCCTCACCCCCCGCAGCGGCGCCCTGCCGGCGTCGGCGGTGGTCATGGCCGCCGCCGCCGCCGTGTTCGCCGTGGTGGTGGCGGTGCAGCGCCCGTCGTTCCCGTCCACCGCCGGCAGCTGGGCGGCGGTGGTGGCCATCGCCCTGGTGTCGACGGTGGTGGCCATCACCACCTTCTTCGCCGGCATGGCCCGCCTGGGTGCCCCCGACGCCTCGACCCTGTCGACCCTGGAGCCGGTCGTCACCGTGGCCCTGGCCGCCGCCGTGCTCGACGAGCGCCTCGCCCCCGCCCAGCTGGCGGGCGGCGTGCTCATCCTCTGCGCCGTCGTCGCCCTCGCCCGGGCCCCGGCCCCCGAAGCCGTGCCCTTGCCGTCCACGTCCACGCCCACCAGGCCGGCGTAGG
>JBKHXC010000537.1:0-11324 GCA_046566225.1 Acidimicrobiia bacterium | reverse complement strand
CCGCCCTCGCCGCGGGCCTCCCTGGCCCGCCGGCGCCGCTGGCGGTTGTCGCCTTCCATCTGCTTTCCCATGGTCGTCGCGTACCCGCCGCCCGCTCTTTCTACCGCCGCCAACCGCGCGACGGCCGCCCGCGTCGGGCAGAATTGCCGGGCCCATGCCGAACCCCGCCGCCCACCGCCGCCCACCGCTCGCCCGACCGGTGCCCGCACCCGTCGCCGCCCCTCGGGGGGCGGCGGCGTGACGCCGGACGGGCCCGACCAGGAGAAGGCGAGGGGCGACGGGAAGGCGGGCGCCTCCCGGTTCCTGGCCCGGCGCATCCCGCTGTGGGCCGCCCTGGCCGCCGTGGCGGCCGTGGCCGTCGTGCTCACCAGCCTGCTGGCGCTCCAGCTGCGCTCCTCGGTGGAACTGGGGCCCGCCGTCGGCGTCGCCGAGCGCATCGAGGTCGACATGACCCTGTGCAACCAGGACGTGGACCGCCTGGAGATCAACCCCCGCCGGGAGGAGCTCCACCTGGAGGACGTCCTGCGCGACGAGGGCGCCGGCACGGCCGACGTGAGGGTGGAGCGCCGGGACTGCCCGCGGCCCGGCTGACCCGGACGGCCGCCGGCGACCGGGCCCGGGCGCCGCCTCACGCCTCCCCGGGCGCCTCCCCGGGCCGGCCGGCCGCCGGCGGCCGGGCGATCCCCCCCCGGGTGGCCAGCTCGTCGACCTCGGTGGCGTCGCTCAGCTCGGTGCCGGCCCGGTAGGCGGCGCGCCCGACCATGTGGGCGCCGACGGGGGCGGTCACGAACTGGAGGGCGACGACGAGCAGCAGCTTGGCCACCTCCCCGGCGTGCTCCATCCGCAGGGCGGCGCCGGCCAGGACGAGCACGAGGCCCAGGGTGGCGGGCTTGGTGGCGGCGTGCATCCGGGCGAAGACGTCGGGGAAGCGCTGGAGGCCGATGCCGGCGAGCACGGCCAGCGAGGTCCCGGCCAGGAGGAGGGCCGACGAGACGACGTCGGTCACGCTCATGCCCCCCGCCGCTCGATGAAGCGGGCCACGGTGACGGTGCCGACGAAGCCCAGCAGGGCGGCGACGACCAGCACGTCGAGGTAGGTCCCGTCCCCCGTGCGGGCCGCCTGGACGGCGATGCCGCTGACCACGACGACCAGCAGGGAGTCGAGGGCGACGATGCGGTCGGCCAGCGACCCGGGGCGGGCCAGGCGGGCGAGGCAGAGCACGGCGGCCACCCCGAGGAGGACGAAGGCGACGGTGGTCGAGGCGGTCATCGGCGCTCCTCGGGGGGTCGGCGGGCGGGGACCGGCTCCGGCCGCGCCCGCCCGGGCCGGGGCCGGCGGTCGAGCTCGCCGGCCAGGCCGCCGGCCCGGGCGGCCAGCTCCTCCAGGCGGAGCACCTCGTCGACCACCGCCGCCCGGTCGTGCAGGTGCAGGACGTGGACGTAGAGCACCACCGGGTCCATCCCCACCTCGAGGGTCAGCGTGCCGGGCACCAGCGAGATGGCGTTGGCCACGACGGTGGTGACCCCGTCGGAGACCCCGCGCAGGGGGACGGCGACGATGCCCTCGACGATCCGGTTGCGGGGCGTCACCACCTCCCACGCCACGATGGCGCTGGCCTCGACCAGCTTCCAGGCGAAGTAGCCGAGGAAGCGCAGCGTCGCCAGCGGGCGCAGGTGGCCCCGCCGGCCGGCGGCGTAGCGGGACGGGAAGGCGGCCAGCAGGGTGCCCACCACCACCACGCCCGATACGAGGTTGGCCGGGGTCAGCTCGCCCCACAGGGCGATCCACACGGCCACCATCCAGGCCCCCCGGAGGAGGAGCTGGCTCATCGGCCCACCACCAGGGCGGCGTAGGCCTCGGGGGCCAGGAGCGCCTGGGCGGCGCGCACGCTGAGGTCGTGGACGGGGCCGGCGGCGCCGGCGATGGCCAGGCTCATGACGACCAGGGCGGCGGTGGGCGCCACCATCAGGGCCGGCACCGGTGGGCGGGCCACGGCGGGGCCCCCGCCCGCGTCGGGCTCCACCGACCCCCAGAACGCCCCCGCCCAGATCTTGGTCATGGAGAACAGGGTCAGCGCGCTGACGAGCAGGCTGACGCCGACGACGACGTGGCGGTGCTCGGCCAGCCCCGCCTCCACCAGCCCCAGCTTGGCCACGAACCCCGAGAACGGGGGCAGCCCGGCCAGGCTGAGGGCGGGGAGCAGGAACAGCACGGCGGTCACCGGCGTGCGGGCGACCAGGCCCCCCAGGCGGCGCAGGGCGGCGGTGCCGGTGGCCTGCTCCACGATTCCGCCGACCAGGAAGAGCGTGGTCTTCACCACGATGTGGTGGACGATGTAGAAGATGGCGGCGGCCAGCCCGGCCACCGTGAACAGGGCCAGCCCCAGGATCATGTAGCCGATCTGGCTCACGATGTGGAAGCTGAGGATGCGCTTGACGTCGTCCTGGGCGATGGCGCCCAGCACGCCCACCAGCATGGTGGCGCCCGCCACCCAGAGCAGCAGCGCCGAGGGCCCGTCGGACGGGAACAGCAGCGTCTGGGTGCGGACGATGGCGTACACGCCCACCTTGGTGAGCAGCCCGGCGAAGATGGCGGTGATCGGCGTGGGCGCCGTCGGGTAGGAGTCGGGCAGCCAGAAGAACAGCGGGAAGATGGCGGCCTTGACGCCGAAGACCACCAGCAGGAGCAGGCCGAGCGCTCCCCGCACGCCGGGGTCGAGCTCGGGCACCCGCTGGGAGAGCTCGGCCAGGTTGACGGTCCCGGTCGCCGCGTAGACGAGCCCCACCGCCGTCACGAACAGGGTGGAGGCGAGCAGGCTGATGACCACGTAGGTCATCCCCGAGCGGACCTGCTCGGCCCGGCCCCCCATGGTGATGAGCACGTAGCTGGCCGACAGCGTGATCTCGAAGGCCACGAACAGGTTGAACAGGTCGCCGGTCAGGAAGGAGGCGGACACGCCGGCCGCCAGCACCAGGTAGAGAGGGTGGAAGAACACGGCGTCGGCGGTGCGCGGGCTGCCGATGGCGTAGACGAGCACGGCCAGCACCATCGACGCCGACACGACCAGCATCACGGCGGCGAACAGGTCGGCGACCAGGGTGATGCCGACCCCGGCCGGCCAGCCCCCGAGGTGGACGGCCACGGCGCCGTCACCGGCCACCCGCACCAGCAGGACCACGCTGGCGGCCACGGTGGCCGCCATCACGACCAGGCCGACGGCGCGCTGGACGGCGGTGCGCCGGTGGGCGCCGAGCGACACGGCGGCGCCCAGCAGCGGCAGCAGGATGGGGAGGGGGACGAGGACGTTCACCGGTGGGGCTGCCCGAGCCGGGCGATCCGGCGGTCCTCGACGTCGTCCTCGACCTCGTCGTCGTGGCGGAGGAGCCAGCTGCGGTAGGCCAGTGCCAGCAGGAAGGCGGTGATGCCGAAGGTGATCACGATGGCGGTCAGGGCCAGGGCCTGGGGCAGCGGGTCGGCGACGGGCCCGTCGCCGGCACCGACGATCGGCGCCCGCCCCGCCCGCCCGCCGGCCAGCAGCAGGAGCAGGTTCGCCCCGTGGCCCAGGAGGGCGAGGCCGAGCACGATGCGGGTCAGGGCCCGCTGGAGGACCAGGTAGGTCCCCGCCGCGTAGAGGGCCCCGACGGTGAGGGCGAGGACGAGGATCACGGCTCCTCCTCGCCCAGCGTCCCGAGCACGCCGAGGACCAGGCCGACCACCACCAGGTACACGCCGACGTCGAAGGGGAGGGCCGAGGTCGCCTTCAGCGTCCCCAGGGCGGGCAGGTCGACGCTGAGCTTGGCCGACTCGAGGAGCTGGCGGCCGAACAGCCACGGCGCGATCCCGGTGACGACGGCCAACGCCAGGCCGGCCCCCAGCACCGGCTCGGGCCCCACCGACGTGGTGCGCCGCACCTCCTCGGGCCCCCCCTCGACGTAGCGCAGGACCAGCGCGGCGCCGGCGACCAGGCCCCCGACGAAACCGCCCCCGGGCGAGTTGTGGCCGGCGAAGAGCAGGAAGACGGAGAAGAGCAGGGCGGTGTGGAACACCGCCTCGACCGAGATGGCCAGGATGAGCGAGCGGTCGCGGATCACGCCCGGGGCTCCTCGGCGTCCCCGTCGTGGCGGCCGGCGCGCACCAGGGTGGCGATGCCCAGCGCCGCCACCGTCAGCACGGTGATCTCCCCCATGGTGTCGAAGGCCCGGAAGTCGGTGAGGATGACGTTGACGACGTTGCGCCCGCCGCCGTCGGGCAGGGCCCGCTCCACCAGCTCGGCCGACGGCGGGGGAGCGGTCCGGGCGGCGCCGGCGACCAGGGCGAAGAACGTCACGAAGGCGCCGACGGCGCCGGCCAGGGCCAGGCGCAGGGCGGTGCCGACCCGCCACGCCGGCGGGTCGAAGCGCTCCGGCAGGTGGCGCAGCACCAGCACGAAGATGATCAGGGCCAGGGTCTCGACGAGCAGCTGGGTGAGGGCCAGGTCGGGCGCCCCCTGGATCACGAACAGGACGGCCACGCCGAAGCCCACCGAGCCGAGCAGCAGGACGGCCGCGAACCGCCGGTGCGACAGGGCGCAGGCGACGGCGCCGGCCACCACGATGGCGGCGACCAGCACCTGCAGCGGCGAGTCGGCCACCACCATCCCGGACGGCAGGCCGCTGCCGGCCACCAGGGCCCAACCGGGCACGACCACGGCGGTGAGCAAGATGACCCCGACGTAGATGGGCAGCGACCCGTTCTGGACCACGCCCGTGGTGCGGTCGGCCACCCGGTTCAGCCCGTGGAGCACGCCCTCGTAGCCGCCCTGGGCGCTGAACCGCCACGCCAGCCGGGCCTGGAGGCGCTCCACCTGGGCCCGGCGGGCGAACACCACGACCCCGGCGGCCACGGTCACGACCGACAGGAGCAGGGCGGTGGTGAAGCCGTGCCAGAGCACCAGCTTGGGTGCCTCCACGCGGGGGTCGAGGCTGCGGGCCGCGCCCCGGGCCAGGGCGCCGGCCGGCGCCGGCACCACGCCCAGGGCCACGGTGAGGGCGGCGAGCACGGCCGAGGGCACCACGAAGCCGGGCCGGGGCCGCCGGGCGTCGCCGACCATGTCGGCCGTCAGGGGCTCCGGCTTGGCGGCGAACGCCCCCCACAGGAACCGGGCCCCGTAGGCGAAGGTGAGGACCGAGCCGGCCACCACCCCGGCGGTGGCCACCGCTCCCCCCGAGTGCAGCAGCGCCTCGTAGGCCGCCTCCTTGGACAGGAACCCCAGCAGCAGCGGCAGCCCGGCCATGGAGGCGGCGGCCACGGCGGCCACGGCGGCGACCACCGGCATCCGCCGTCCCAGGTCGTGCAGGCGGCGCAGGTCGCGGGAGTGGGCCTGGTGGTCGACGATGCCGACGACCATGAACAGCACGGCCTTGAACAGGCCGTGGGCCAGGACCAGGGCGGCACCGGCGAAGGTGAGGTCGGGGTGGCCGGCGCCGAGGAGCACCACCATGAAGCCGAGCTGGCTCACGGTGCCGAAGGCCAGGAGCAGCTTGAGGTCGTGCTGGCGCAGGGCCCGCCAGCCGCCCAGCAGCATGGTGGCCAGCCCCACGCCGAGCACCACCGGGCGCCAGAACCCGACGGCCCCGGCGAACGCCGGCGCCAGCCGGGCCACCAGGTACACCCCCGCCTTCACCATGGTGGCGGAGTGCAGGTAGGCGCTCACCGGCGTGGGCGCCGCCATGGCGCCCGGCAGCCACGAGTGGAACGGGACCTGGGCCGACTTGGTGAACGCGCCGAGCAGCACCAGGGCCACCCCCGCCCCGGCCATGCCGCCCCGGGGAGGGTCGGCGACGATGGCCGACAGCGAGTAGGTGCCCGCCGCCTGGCCCAGCAGGACGAAGCCGGCGAGCATGGCCAGGCCGCCGGCGCCGGTCACGAGGATGGCCTGGAGCGCCGCCGAGCGGGCCGAGCCCTTCTCGTGCCCGGTGCCGATCAGCAGGTAGGACGTGATCGAGGTGAGCTCCCAGAAGACGTAGAGCAGGAGCAGGTTGTCGGCCAGGACCACGCCGAGCATCGACCCCGAGAAGGCGGTGATGACGCCGGCGAACACCCCGATGTCGCGCCCGGCCGGGAAGTACCAGCGCCCGTAGGCGAAGATGGCCACCCCCGCCCCCGAGATCAGGCCCAGCATGAGCAGGCCGAAGCCGTCCAGGCGCAGGTCGACGGCCAGCCCCAGGCCGGGGACCCAGCCCACCTGCTGGGAGACCGCCTCGCCGTCGAGCACGCCGCCGGCCCGGGTGGCCGCCCACGCCAGCGTCGCCGCCGGCGCGGCGGCGCAGAACAGGAGCACCCGGGGCCCGAGGCGGCGCCCGACCACGGGGGCCGCCGACGCCACGGCGGCGTGCAGCAGGAGCAGGGCGATCACGGAGCGGGCGGGGCGTCGAGCGGCGTGGGGTGCGCGCCGGCGGGGCGGGGCGCGGCCGCGCGGGCGCGCTCGTGGCGGGAGGACCGGGTTCCGGGCACGGGCGCCCATCTTCTCAGATCCCCCATCGCCCCTGGCGGGGCGGCCTGCGAACGATGAGAACCCGGCGGCCGTCCCTTGCCGCCGAAGGCGGCCCCCCCGGCTGCCGGCCGGGAGGACAGGGCGGAGGCCGGCGGCTTCGCCGCCCGGCCGGAGCACCGCCAACTCGGGTCGGAACCTCCGGTTCCGACCCGATTCTCCTTCAGCGACCATCCCGGCGCCGCACCCCGGGGCCGCCCGGCCGCCGCGCCCGGTACGGCGGCGGGACGACCGGCGCCGTGGCCACGAACCCGCGCCGCGTTCTCGGCGGCAAGGCCCGCGGCCGCACGGCGAGGCCAGCGAACGAGGTCGAGGCATTAGGGTCGGAGGGCCGATGTCCGTTCCCCGACCACGCCCGGGCCGCCGCCCGCGCTTCCCGGCCCGCACCGCCCTGATCCTGGCCGTGACCCTCGCCGCCGTGGCCCTGACCTCGGCCCGGGGCCTGGCCCGCTTCTACACCGACTACCTGTGGTTCGACTCCCTGGACTTCACCGGCGTGTGGGCCGGCGTCCTGTGGTCCAAGGTCGGCCTGGCCCTGCTGTTCAGCGCCGTGTTCGCCGGGCTGCTGTGGGTGAACCTGGCCGCCGCCCGCCGCCTGGCGCCGCCGGTGCGCCCGCCCGGCCCCGAGGAGGAGGGGCTGCGCCAGATCCTGCTCGTCATCGAGAGCCGGCCCCGCCTCGTCCACGGCGCCGTGGCCGTGGTCATGGGGCTGCTGTTCGGCGTGGGCGTGGCCGGGCGGTGGAACGACTGGATCCTGTTCCGCAACTCGGTCTCGTTCGGCGTGGACGACCCCCTGTTCGGCCGCGACGTGGGCTTCTACGTCTTCCAGCTGCCGGTCCTCGCCTTCGTGGCCAACTGGCTGTTCGCGGCGCTGATCATCGTGGCCCTGGTCACCGCCGGCGCCCACTACGTCCACGGCGGGCTGCGCTTCCAGGTCCAGCGCCGGCGGGTCACCCCCCAGGCCACCGCCCACCTGTCGGTGCTCTTCGGCGCCGTCGCCCTGCTGAAGGCGGCCGGCTACTACCTCGACCGCTTCGAGCTGGCCCTCTCCGAGCGGGGCGTGGTCCAGGGGGCGACCTACACAGACGTCAACGCCAAGCTGCCGGCGATCGAGCTGCTCATCGTCATCTCGCTGCTCACCGCCGGGCTGTTCCTCTACAACGTCCGCCAGCAGCGCTGGACGCTCCCGGCCATCGCCGTGGGTCTGTGGGCCCTGGTGGCGCTGGTGGCCGGCACCGTGTACCCGGCCGTCATCCAGCGCTTCCGCGTGGAGCCGGCCGAGTCCACCAAGGAGGCGCCCTTCATCGAGCGCAACATCGCGGCGACGCGCACGGCCATGGGCCTCGACGACGTCACCGTCCGGGACTTCGCCTACGACGAGGGCCTGGAGGCCGAGGCGCTGGTGGGCAACGCCGAGACCATCCGCAACGTCCGGCTGTGGGACCCCCAGGTGCTGCGGCGCACCTACCAGCGGCTCCAGGAGGTCCGGACCTTCTACCGGTTCACCGACGTGGACGTCGACCGCTACGCGGTCCAGGACGCCAAGACCCAGATCCTGCTGTCGGCCCGGGAGCTGAGCCCCGACAGCCTGCCGTCGGACACCTGGGAGAACCGGCACCTGGCCTTCACCCACGGCTACGGCGCCGTGCTGTCGCCCGCCAACGCGGTGACCTCCGACGGCCAGCCCGACTTCCTGGTCAAGAACATCCCGCCCCAGGGCGAGCCCGAGATCACCCAGCCCCGCCTCTACCACGGGGAGGCCATCGGCGGCTACGCCATCGTCAACAGCGGCCGCGACGAGATCGACTACCTGCGGGAGGACGGCACCGCGGTCACCAACCGCTACGACGGCAAGGGGGGCGTGGGGATCGGGTCGATCGTGCGCCGGGTGGCCTTCGCCCTGCGCTTCGCCGACGTCAACCCCGCCATCTCCGGGTTCATGACGCCCGAGTCGCGGATCCTGTACCTGCGCGACGTTCGGGAGCGGGTGCAGGCCGTCGCCCCCTTCCTCCACTACGACGCCGATCCCTACCCGGTGGTCATCGACGGCCGCATCACCTGGCTGATCGACGCCTACACCACCAGCGACCGCTACCCCTACGCCGAGGCGAACGACGGCGGGCGGGTGAGCCAGGCCAGCGGGCTGAACCACCGCTTCAACTACGTGCGCAACTCCGTCAAGGTCGCCGTCGACGCCTACGACGGCGACCCGGTCTTCTACCGCGTCGACCCCGACGACCCCATCGCCGCCGCCTACGCCAAGGCCTTCCCCGAGCTGTTCCGCGACGCCGACGAGGTGCCCGACGAGCTGCGGGCCCACTTCCGCTACCCCGAGGACCTCTTCCGGGTGCAGACCGACATGTGGGGGCGCTACCACATCGGCGACCCGGCCGAGTTCTACTCGCAGTCCGACCGCTGGACGCTGGCCCAGGACCCGGGCTCGGGGGCTCCGGCGCCCGCCACCACCGCGCCGCCGCCCGGGGCGCCCCAGCCGCGGCCGGCCACCGAGGGGCGCATGGACCCCTACTACCTGCTGATGAAGCTGCCCGGCGCCCGCAGCACCGAGTTCCTGATCCTCCAGCCCTTCGTCCCCTTCTCCGAGGACGACTCCCGCCGCGAGCTGTCGGCGTTCATGGTGGCCAAGGCCGACCCCGGCGACTACGGCCAGCTGGAGGTGTTCGTGATGCCCCGGGACCGCCAGGTGGACGGCCCGGCCATCGTCAACGCCCGCATCAACCAGGAGCCGGAGGTCTCCCAGCTCATCACCCTGCTGAGCCGGGCCGGGTCGGAGGTCCTCCTCGGCAACCTCGTCATCATCCCGGTGGAGCAGTCCCTCATCTACGTCCGCCCCCTCTACGTCCAGGCCACGGGGGCCAACGCCGTTCCCGAGCTCAAGAAGGTCATCGTGGCCTTCGGCGACCGCATCGCCGTGCGCGACACCTTCCAGGACGCCCTGGTCGCCGTCTTCGGCGCCGCCCCCGAGACCCTGGAGGAGGGGCCCGTCGGCGCCGAGGAGCCCGAGCCGGGGGAGGGGCCCACCGCCGACCTGCCCCAGGAGGTCCGCCAGCACCTCGACGCCGCCGCCAAGGCCTTCGACGAGGCCGATGCCGCCCTGCGGGCCGGGGACCTGGTCAGCTACGCCCAGAAGGCCGAGGAGGCCCGGGAGGCCTTCGACCGGGCGAGGGAGGCCTCGGCCCGGCAGGCGGCCGCCGTTGCCGACGGGGCCGCCCCGGCCGACGCCGCCGCCGCCTCGGCGCCGCCGCCGGCCGGTGGTCCCTGACCGCCCGGTGCGCCGTGCCTACGGGGGCGGCGGCAGGGGGCCGGCGGGGCGGCGGGCCCAGGCCCCGGGCGTGGCCAGGAGCCGCTCGACGGGCTCGGGCAGGGCCCCGGCCAGGATGTCGGCCAGGGTCACCGACTCGAGGACGAGCCGGAGGGCGGCCCGCACCGCCACCCAAACGTGGGGGAGGTGGGAGGCCGGCCCCTCGTAGGCCACGTCCTCGGGGCGCTCGCCGCGCACCTCGGCCAGCGGGCCCTCCAGGGCGCGGAAGACGTCGGCGACGACCAGCTCGTCGGGCCGGCGGGCCAGCCGGTAGCCGCCGTCGGGGCCGCGCTGGCTGGTGACGATCCCGGCCCGGCGCAGCTCCACCAGGGTGTTCTCCACGAACTTGACGGGGAGCGCCTGGGCGGTGGCCAGCGCCTCGCCCTTCACGGGCGAGCCGGCGGGCGCCGCCGCCAGGGCGAGGAGGACCCGCACGGCGTAGTCGACCTTGGCGGAGATGTACACGCCGCCATCGTCCCAGAGGCCGGCCGCCTTGCCCATTCCCACAGTTCTCCATTAGTCTTATGGAGATGGACGGGTTGGTGCTCGTGTTCCTGGCCGGCTTCGCCGCCTCGCTGGTCGACGGGGCCCTGGGCATGGGCTTCGGCCCCACCTCGTCGAGCATCCTGCTGGGCACCGGCCTGCCGCCGGCGGCCGTCTCCACCACCGTCAACCTCGCCAAGGTCGCCACCGGGGTGACGGCGGCCGTCGCCCACTGGAGGTTCGACAACATCGACGCCCGGCTGGTGCGGCGCCTGGCCGTCCCCGGCTCGCTGGGCGCCCTCATCGGGGTCACCGTGCTGGCCAACGTTGACGGCGACCGCCTCCGGCCCGTCCTGGCCGGGCTGCTGCTGGTCATGGCGGGGCGGATCCTCCTGCGCTTCAGCCGCCCGCTCCCGGCCCGGCCGGCCGGCGCCGCCGAGGCCGACGCGAGGCGGGGCCACCACGACGGGCGGGCCACGCCGGCGGTCGCCCTGGCCGGCGGCGTGACCAACGGGATGGTGGGGGCGTGGGGCCCGGTCGTGACCCCGTTCCTGCTGCACCGCAACGTCGCGCCCCGCTACGCCGTCGGCTCGGTCAACACCGCCGAGGTGGCCGTGGCCGTCACCGCGTCCGGCTCCCTGCTGGCCTCGGTGGGCGGCGGGGGCATCGACGGGGCCGTGGTGGCCGCCATGCTGGCGGGGGGGATCGTGGCCGCGCCGTTCGCGGCGTGGGCCATCCGGTTCCTGCCCGCCCGCGCCATGGGCATCGCCGTCGGCGGCCTGCTGTTCGTCACCAACGTCCGGGAGCTGACGGCCGGCGAGCTGGGGGCCCTGCGGTGGCCGGGCTACGCCGTGGCCGTGCTCCTCGGCGCCTTCGCCGCCGTCCGCCCCCGCCGAGCGCCGGCGGCCCGGGAGGCGGGCGTGGCGGCCGGCCCGCCTCCCCTGGCCACCGACCCGCAGTGAGCCCGGGCCGCCGGCCGCTCTGGTAGCGGAT
>JBKHXC010000536.1:0-2684 GCA_046566225.1 Acidimicrobiia bacterium | reverse complement strand
GGCTCGCAACCGGAGGTTGCTCGCCGAGCCGATCGTGCTCCGGCCGGCGGCGGGGCCGGCCACCGCGGCGCCCCGCCGGCTGATGGCCGTGCGGCGGGTGCTGCGGCTGCCGGAGCGGGTGCTCAAGGTGCGGGCGGCCGAGGTGGGGAAGGTGGACGACGCCTGCCGGGCGCTGGCCGCCGACCTGGTCGACACCATGCGGGCGTCGCCCGCCTGCGTCGGGTTGGCCGCGCCCCAGATCGGGGTGGCGCTGCGGGCGTTCGCGATCGACGTCAGCGGTCATCGCAAGGCCCGGTCCTGCCACGGCGAGGTGGTGCTGTTCGACCCCGAGATCCTGGTCGCCTCCGACCCGGTGCACGGCCGCGAGGGGTGCATGAGCGTGCCCGACCTGACCGGGGACGTGGCCCGGGCCACCGTCGTGGTGGTGCGGGGCGTCACCGTCGACGGCGGCGAGCGGGTCCTCCGCACCGACGCCTTCGAGGCCCGCGCCGTCCAGCACGAGGTCGACCACCTCGACGGGCTGCTCTTCCTCGACCGGGTCGGCTCGGCCGACGCCGTGTTCCGCCGCCGGGTCTACCGGTAGGGCGCCGGGCCACGAGCCTTCGCCGCGTTCCCAGCGGCGAAGCGCCGGCCGCCCGGCGGCCGCGCCCTCTACCGTTGTCCCCGATGCCGTTCCCGCGCAGGCTGCTGAACGAGGGCGAGGACATCGTGCTCGACCTGCACCCGCACTGGTGGTTCTTCGTCAAGCCCGTCGTGCTGCTGGCGGCGTCGATCGTGGGGGCCGTCGCCCTCCGGGGCAACGACCCCGCCCGCATCGCCTTCGTGCTGCTGATCGTGCTGTCGGGGCTGTGGCTGGCCGTCGTCTACGCGCGGTGGACGACGACGCACGTGGTCGTCACCACCGACCGGCTCATCCACCGTGTGGGCGTGCTGGGCAAGCAGGGCAAGGAGATCCCGCTGGAGCGGGTGAACGACATCGCCGTGAGCCAGACCTTCTTCGAGCGGCTCATCGGCTCGGGCGACGTCACCATCGAGTCCGGCGGCGAGCGGGGCCAGCAGGTCTTCACCGACATCTCCAAGCCGTTCCTGGTGCAGAACGTCATCTACACCGAGATGGAGCGGTCGGGGGCCCGCGACGCGGCCCGGGCGGTGGGCGCCCGGGAGCTGTCGATCCCCGAGCAGATCGAGAAGCTGGACGAGCTGCGCCAGCGGGGCGTGATCACCCGGGCCGAGTTCGACGCCAAGAAGGCGCAGCTTCTGGACCGGATGTAGGCCCGCCTCAGCCGGGCAGGGGAAGGGAGGACCGCTCGGCGGCCGGGCGCCCCCACCCGGCCCGCCGCCCGCCCGTCGCCGGGGCCGCCGGGCGGGCGTAGTAGGCGACGACGGGAGCGCCGTCTGCGACGGCCGCCTCCAGCGCCGCCAGGTCGCCGGCCAGGCGACGGTCGTCCGTCGGGCCGTCGCTCACCACGGCGACGGGCACGTCCAGCGCGGCCAGCGACCGGCAGGCGTCGGCCAGCCGCGCCGTGCGCTCCAGCCGCCCGGCGCCCGGCGCCTGGAAGGGGAGCGCCCCGGAGAGGTCGCCGTCCTCGGCGCCCACGTGGAGGGCGTCGAGCGATCGGGGGCAGGCGCTGTCGTAGACGGCGGCCGTGGCCCGGGCCAGCGCGTGCTCGAGCGGCACCGCCGACGACGCCCACTGGCCCAGGACCCACGTCAGCGCGGTGCGGGCCTGGCCGGGCCCCGTCCCGAACCGGTCGCGGCGCTCGGCCAGCCAGTCGCCGAGGTGGTGGCGGTCCACGCCGTGCGCCGGCGCCAGCACCAGGTCCACCAGCAGGCGGTCGAGCTCGTAGACCGGCAGCGCCCGGGTGCCGAAGCCCACCAGCGCCTGGGGCTGGCGCTCCTTGACCGCCTCGAAGGCGAGCACGTGGGCGGCCAGGAGGTGGTCCAGGCAGCGGACGGTGGCGGCGACGTCGAGCCGCCGGCCCGGGGGCCGGCGCCCGCCCAGGTACGACCACAGGGCGGTGAGGTTGAGCTGGTCGATCGTCACCCAGTGGTGGGTGCGCCCGGCGAAGCGGTCGACGGCCGCCTCCACCCAGCGGCGGAAGCGCTCGGGCGAGTCCGGCCGTAGCCAGAAGTCGGCGCCCAGCCACGCGGGGTGGGCCAGGCGGTGAAGGGTGACGACGGGCTGGAGCCCGTGGACGTGGCAGCTCTCCAGCAGCCGGCAGTAGTCGCCGACGGCCCGCCGGTCCAGGCTGCCGTCCAGCGGCTCGCAGCGGGCCCACTCGACGCTGACCCGCGCCGTGCGGCAGCCCCGCTCGGCGGCGGCCGCCAGCTCCGCCTCCCACCGCGGCCACGAGGGGTGGAGGCCGGGGCTGGCCGGTGCCCGCCCCTCGGCCTCCCACCACGACCAGTTGTTGGCCGGCAGCCCGGGGCGGTTGTAGCCCCCCTCCGCCTCGAAACCCCCGAGGGCGACGCCGACGCGCAGGGGGCGTTCCCGGCCGGCACCGACGGTCATGCCGAAGTGTGGCACGCGTCACAGACCCACACCGCCCCCGGCGGGGCCCCCAGCGAACGAGGGGAATCGCCGGCGGCCGCTCCTGCCGCCCAAGGCGGCCTCCCGGCTGCCGGCCGGGAGGTCAGGGCGGAGGCCGGGCGGCTCCGCCGCCCGGCCGCAGCACCGCCGGCGC
>JBKHXC010000535.1:0-4338 GCA_046566225.1 Acidimicrobiia bacterium | reverse complement strand
CCCGACGAGGCGCTGACCTGGGCTGTTACCGGGCCCTGGGATGTAACGCCCCGCCGCCGGCGGCGGTCTAGAGCCCTGGCGGGTTCCTAGTTCCGAGGATCTAGAGGTGGCCACGGCGTAGCTCCATCGAGCCCCGGTCGGCCGCCGGGCCCGGGGGCGCCCAGCGTCTCGGCCGTTACCGTCGCCCCGTGCACGTCATGTGTCACGCCGGCGGGGGGCCGACCTCTTGAACGTCGTCGCCTACCTGCGCGTCTCCACGGCCCTGCAGGCCTCCGACGGCCTGGGCCTGGAGATCCAGGAGCAGGGCATCGCCGCCTGGTGCGAGGCCCACGGCCACCGCCTGGTGGCCACCCATCGCGACGAGGGCGTGAGCGGCGACGCCGAGGAGCTCGACCGGCCGGGCCTGGCCGCCGCCCTGGCCGCCGTCGACGGCGGTGCCGAGGGCCTGGTGGTGTACCGCCTCGATCGCCTGGCCCGCCGGCTGTTCCGCCAGGAGCTGGTGATCCACCAGCTGCGCCAGCGGGGCCGCACGGTGCTGTCGGTGTGCGAGGCCGACATCGACGACGACGACCCCACCAAGGTGCTGATGCGCCAGATGCTGGGCGCCTTCGCCGAGTTCGAGCGCGCCGTCATCCGCTCGAGGCTCCAGGGCGGCCGGCGGGCCAAGGCGGCCCGCGGCGGCTTCGCCGCCTACGGCAGCCCGGCGTTCGGCTCGGCCAGCCGCGACCGCGAGCTCGTGGCCGAGCCGGCCGAGCAGGAGACCATCGCCCGCATCGTCGAGCTGCGCTCCGCCGGCGCCAGCCTGCGCGAGATCTCGCGCACCCTGGCCGCCGAGGGCCGGCCGGCCAAGCGGGGCGGGGCCTGGCACCCCAAGACCCTGGCCCGGGTGCTGGCCAGGCTCGACCAGCCCGAACTAGCCCGGCTGGACCGTGCCGCGTAGGACCGTTTCGCGCGCTGCGTCGAAGTTTTCTAGTCCTTCGCCGCCCATGCCCACCCCGGTACCTTCGTCGCTCATGCACGTCGGGACTGTCGGGATGGGGGAAGCTAGAGGGCGTGGAACACGGCGGAGACCCCGCCTGCCGGCGGTATCCGCCGGCCTGGTGGTTCAGCGAGCAGGGCAAGGACCTGGAGTCCATCGAGACCACGCTGCGTGCCAAGGCGATCTGCGAGACCGAGTGCCCGGTGCGCCAGGAGTGCTGGTCCGGGGCGGTCGAGCGTCGTGAGCAGCACGGCGTGTGGGGCGGGGTGGCCTTCCCCGAGGAGTGGCGGCGAGCCATGCGACTCGCGGCCAAGGCTGCGGCTGCTGAGCGGCGACGAGGACCTCGCCTCGGGCCCGGAGCACGAGCCGGAGCCCCCGGCGCTGTGCCCGAGGTGCGCAGCGCGTGACCAGGACCCCGACGACGACGTCTACGGCTGGTGCCGGCCCTGCATCGACGAGGAGTCGCCGAGCCCCGAGGTGGTGCGCCTCGACGAGGTGCGCGCCCAGCGCCGGCGCGAGCAGCGAGCGGAGCGCAACCGGCGCTACCGGGCGAGGAGGAGGGCGGCGTGAGCGACCTGGCCGGTAGGAGCATCCACGAGCGCATCGACCACGACCTGACCAACCACGCCCCGGCGACGCCGGCGGTCATCGTGGCCTTCGAGACCATCCGGGCCGAGGCCAAGGGGCTGGCCCACCTCATCGCCGACCAGTGCCCGCCCGGGCGCGAGCAGTCCCTCGCCCTCACCAACCTGGAGCAGACGGTGATGTGGGCGGTGGCCGCCATCGCCCGCAACCAGGACCGGTTGCCGGAGTGAGCGCCCACGTGTGGACCGTCGAGGAGATCGCCCGGGTGGCGCATGCGGCCAACCGCGAGCTGCAGCGCATCCAGGCGGATCCGGGGATCGCCGTCTCGCCGCCGTGGGACGACGACACCGAGGAGACCCGGTCGTCGGTGTGTGCCGGGGTGGCCGCCAAGCTGGCCGACCCTCGCATCGCCGCCGCCGACTCGCACGAGGCGTGGTGCGAGTTCAAGCGGGCCCAGGGGTGGGTCTACGGGCCGGTCAAGGACGCCGAGGCACGGACGCATCCGTGCCTGCTGCCCTACCACGAGCTCCCCGCCGACCAGCAGCGAAAGGACCTCCTGTTCACCGCCATCGTCGGCGCCCTGGGGCCCCGGTGAGCGCCACGCCGGCCCAGGTGGCCGACGACGCCGTGCGCATCGCCGTGCTGGCCGGCGACGTGGCCCGCGCCTACGCCTGGCTGCACGACTCGGGCTACGCCCGGGAGACCGCCCGGGCGCGGGTGGGCACGGGGCGCACCACGGTGACCGACGAGCACGGCGAGACCATGCCGCCCACCCCCGACCCCACCGGCGAGTCGGCCCTGGGCCAGCGGGCCATCCGCGCCAAGCTGGCCTTCTGCGCCCGGGCCACGCTGCGGGCCCGGGACCAGCTGGCCGGCGCACTGGTGGCCCTCCACGAGATCGCCGAGCTCGTCGACGCCGCCGCCGGCCATGAGCCCGACGACGACGGCCACGACCGGCGCATCCCCCGCACGGTGACCAAGGCCGAGGTGGCCCGGGCCCGGGCCGCTCAGCGCCGGCGCATCGCCCGGGGCGAGGGCCTGCCGGCGGCGGGGAGGGCGGCGTAGTGGGCTGGGGTGAGGCGCGCCAGACGCCCGGCGTCGCGGCCCCCAAGGAGCTGGACGGAGTCGCCGGCCTCAAGGTCGACGGCGGGGCGGTGTGGGTGGCCGACGACGTGCCCGACCACGAGGTGGAGGCGACGGTCGCCGCTGAGGCGGCGGCGCTCGGCCGGGACATGTCACGCGCCATCCTCCTGGCCCGCGACCGCCGGCGGCGGCCGTGAGCCGGGTGCGGCGCCTCGGCCGCTTCCTACGGCTCTGGCCGGGCGCCTGGTTCACCTGGCCGGAGCGCCCGCTGTCGGTGCGGATGGCCAACTGGCTGCTGAGGGATCACTACGTGCCGGCCATACGGACCCAGCTGTACGAGCCCTCGGCTCTCTGGAGCTGGGTGACGGAGCGGCGGCCGTGAGTCCCTGGCGGCTGTACGTGGCCGCGCGATACGTCGCGCGGCGGAGGCGCCGGCGGTGAGGGGCACCCTGTCGCTCGTCGGCGCCGTGATGGCCGCTGCGGCCGTGTTGGCCGCCTGGGCGATCGGGCGCCGGCGCAGCGCTAGCGTCGACCAGCTGTCCGCGGCGATCGGGCTGGCATGGGCTGGGTCGGTCCTGGGGTTCGCCGTGTTCGTCGTCACCCTGGCCACGGCGAGCCCGTGATCCTGGCCTGGCGATCCAACCGGCTGTGGTTCGGCCCCGACCCGGCCCACTGGGTCGACGTCGACGGCGGCCACGTGGTCTCCGCTCGGCGCCTGGGCGGGAGCGTCCACGTGGTGACCTCGTCGGGCCAGCGCTGGCGGCTCTCCCACGTCGGCGACCCCGCCCGCTTGACCCTGCGCCCGATCCGCCGGCGCCCCTGCACCTGCGTTGTCTCCGGCAGCGTCTGGCCTGTGCGCATCACGACCTGGTGCCGGCGGCACTCCCCCTTCCTGGGCCCGCGCCGCCGGCGGGTCTTCGTCGGCCTGAGCGGGGTCTTGACGTGAGCGCCGAGGCCGGCCACAACTACACCTTCGGCTCGCCCCGGGGCGGCTGGCCGAGCTTCGGGCCCGATGGCCGGCGGGTGCGGGAAGATGCGGGCGGCGACGGGACGATGCCGGACGCTGCGGCCGCCGACGACCCCGCAGCCGCCGGGCCCCGCACCCAGGACACCACCGAGGCCGGGATCGGCGCTCCACGGCCCGCTGAGGAGGCGATTCCGGGGCCGTCCTGAGGGTTGGGTGCGTCTCGGGTGCTTTACTCGCCACCACTCTCGCCGTCCCCTACCCGGCTAGCCACCTGAGGCGTCCGGGGCGGGGAGCGGCGGGACCAGAACCGAGGGCCCTGCGGGGCCCTTCGTCGCGTCAGGGGGACCGGATGGACTGCATCACCTGCGGGTGGGCCGAGCCGATCGCCGGCGGCGAGTGCCGGGCCTGCTACCAGTACCGCTACCGCCACGGCGCCGCCCGCCCCGAGGCCCTGATCGTGGCCCACGGCGAGCGCCTCCTGGCCGGGGCGGGCCGGTGACGGCCTGGCTGGTCGCCGTGTCGTTGGGCGTGGTGGGCGCCATCGGGGCGGCCGCCGTGGTGGCCCACTTCGTGGCCATCCTGGCCTGTCGCATCGAGGCCCTGGCCCTCGACGTCGCCCACCTCATCGAGTCACGCCGGCGCCCGCCGGCGGGGCCCCGCCACCGGGGCCGCATCACGGTGCGGGAGGACTGAGTGGCCGAGCGCCGGCGCACCACCGGTCCGG
>JBKHXC010000534.1:0-2031 GCA_046566225.1 Acidimicrobiia bacterium | reverse complement strand
TGGACGCCACCGTCGCCCGGCTTCGCTCCGCTGCGGCGGGTGCTCCGGTCCGGATGGCGGTCGGGGCTGCCGCCGCCTTGTTCGCCGCGTCCTTCGCCGACTCGGCGGTCCGGTCGGCCCGCCCCATGCCGGCTTCGGCGGCCGAGGCGGCCATCGCCGAGTCCGGGCGGATCGGCGACCTGGTGGGGCACAGTACGACGACCGTCATGCTGGCGCCCGCTCACGGGTGGCCTCTTCGCCACGACGGCGGCTTGTCCGGGTCCGGGTGGCCGTACGCCGTACAGTTGGACCAGTCGCTCAGCCTCGTCGAGCGTGAACGGGCCGCCGCCGAGCGGCTCGACCGCCTCGTCGGCGCCGGGGCCACCTGGTTCATCGTCACCGACATGAAGGACCTCGCCCGCCAACCCGAGCTGGAGGACCTGCTCCGGCGGGTGGCCAGGTTGGAGGCGGAGGACGACGGCTACGCGATCTTCGACCTCCGTCGGCGGCGCTGAGGGACGCCCGGGCGGCCTGGCCCCCCGAGTGCAGCCGGCGGCCCTGCCGCGCTCGGGATGGGGGCCGGCGCGGCACGGGCGACCTCACGGCCCGATGTGCTCCCGGCCCTGGAGGAAGATGACCAGCCCCCACACCAGCCACGAGCCCAGCACCGTGGGCATGGCCCGCCCCCGCACGAACCCCCAGAGCGCGGCGGCCGTCACGGCGGCCATGGGGACGGCGAACCCCAGGCTGATCGACGTGAGGGCGACCAGGCGCGAGAGCGACCGGGGGCCCACCATGACGGCGATCACGGCGGCGATCGGAATCGCCGGCACGGCCGCCGCCCACGCCAGCCGCCGCCGGGCCGACGCCGGCGGGGCCAGGGCGCCGGCCGCCACCACGGCCAGCCACGCCGGCACCAGGGCGGTGAGCCACCACCCGGGCTCGTGCACCCGGGTGGTCCCTCCCGGCAGGTGGAGGAGGCAGCGCTCGCCCAGGGGCCACCAGGTGCGCTCCTCGGACCAGGTGGCGCCGGCGATGCCGTGGTCGGGTCGGCAGAAGCCCTCCCGCCTCCGGTCGTTTACCTCCGTGGTCAGGGCGAAGGCCAGGGCTCCCAGCACGACCAGGACCACGGCGGCCGACGCCGGGCGGAGGAGCCGCCGCATCGATATCCGCCGCGGCGCGGCTTCGGGGGCGCCGGGCACGGCCGAAGTCTGCCGCGCGGCGACGCTGCCGCCTGATCCACACGGCCACCTGAGGACTCCGACTGCAGAATTCCGCCATGGCCCTCAGCATCGAGAACGACGAGGCCGACCGCCTGGCCCGCGAGCTGGCCGCCACCACCGGCGAGACGCTCACCGAGGCGGTGGTGGCCGCGCTCCGGGAGCGCCTCGCCGGGGAGCGGGCCCGGCAGGGGGCGAGCGCCGCCAATCGCCTTCGCCGGCTCGCCGCCGAGGTGGCAGAGCCGGAGCGGCTCGACGATCGGCCGCCGGAGGCCATCGTCGGGTACGACGAGCACGGCCTGCCCCGTTGAGCGGCCTGGTTCGTGGACACCTCGGCCGCGGTGGCTGTCGTCTTCGGTGAAGCGGGACCGCCCAATCCTCCCCGCCCGCCACCGCTGACGACCGGGCCCTGCCTTCGACGGCCCCGGCCCGCGGCAGACTCGTCAGGTGGTGAAGCGACCGCCGGCCGGCTCCATCCCCGACGCCCCGGGCTCGTACCAGTTCCGGGACCGGGACGGGCGGGTGATCTACGTGGGCAAGGCCCACTCGCTGCGCCAGCGGCTGTCCAACTACTTCGTCAACCCCGCCTCCCTGCCCCCCCGGACGGCCCAGATGGTGGCCTCGGCCGAGAGCGTGGAGTGGATCCAGGTCAACAACGACGTGGAAGCCCTCATGCTCGAGTACACCCTGATCAAGCAGCACCATCCCCGGTTCAACATCCGGCTGCGGGACGACAAGAGCTACCCGTTCCTGGCCGTCACCCTCGACGACGAGTGGCCCCGGGCCATGGTCATGCGGGGCCAGCGCAGCAAGGGCGTCCGGTACTTCGGGC
>JBKHXC010000533.1:0-5309 GCA_046566225.1 Acidimicrobiia bacterium | reverse complement strand
ACATGATCCGCCCCACCCGGGTCCACTCCAGGGCCTCCAGGTAGATCTGGCCCGTGAGCGGGTTGAGGGCGTCCATGATGTCCTTGACGGTGCGGTACCCGTGCACGTCGCCGTGGGGGGCGAGGGTGCTCTCGGCCCGGGTGACCAGCTCGGGGTTGGTGACCGACACCAGCGCGGTGGAGTAGTCGGGACCGGCCAGCAGGCCCAGGTGCAGCGGGTGGTCGTAGAACATCTCGCCCACCTCGCCCAGGTTGCGCACCTCGGTGCCCAGGGGCGGCGGCACGATGCCGAAGGCCATGTCGAGGCCCAGCGACGACACGGTGGCGTGCACGCCGCCGCACACGCCGCACGCCCGCGACGAGATGTCGATGGCGTCGCGGGGGTCACGGCCTTGGAGGATGACCTCGTAGCCGCGGAAGAGCATGGCGCGCGAGTGGGCCTCCACCGCCTTGCGGTTCTCCAGGTCGAGGACGGTGTGGATGGCCAGGGCGCCGGCCACCCGGGTCATGGGGTCGATGTTCCAGTCCCGCAGGCGGGGCGGGGCCGCCAGCTGGGCGCCGGGGCCGTCGTGGCGCCGGACGTAGCTGCGGGGCCGTGCCGGGGAGACGGCATACGGGTCACCTGCGCCCTGGCGCAGGAACGCCTTCCCGTCCGCGTCGAAGTCGATGGGGAGGTTCTTGAAGCACCTGGCGTCCTCCTGCCGCACAACGCTCCGGCCGGAGGACGGGGCCGGGTTGCGGCCAGGAACCGTCCCGGCCGGCCTCATTATGCTGAACAACTATAGGTTGGCTGCCTCTAGAGGGTACGCCTCATCGGCCGCCGCGACAACGCCCCTGTCGCCGGTGCCCCGTGCGGGCCGGTCTGCGAACGATGAGAACCGCCGGCGGCCGCCGCGTGCCGCCGGAGGCGGCCTCCTCCGGTTCCGAGCCGATCCTGCTCACAACAGGCTGGCGGCCGCCTCCTGGACGGCGGCCACGATGGGCTCCCAGTCGGCGCCCGGCGTGCGGGTGACGGTGACGAAGTCGTTCACCCCGAACAGGGCGGCCACCCCGGGAGCGGCGAAGACCGCCTCGGCGAAGGGATGTTCCGCGGCGTCGGCCGCCTTGTCGAAGCTCAGCGTCGACGGCAGCGTCACGTCCAGCTGGAAGCGCAGGGCGTTGGGGTTGGGCGAGGGGGAGGGGACGGCGGTGGCCATGCCCGGATCGTACCGAGCGCTGCGGCCGGGGCCCCGGCGGCGGGCGACGGTAGATTCGGGCCCGTGAGCGGCCGGTCCTGGGTGGAGACCCTCGGGTGCCCCAAGAACGCGGTGGACTCCGACAAGCTGGCCGGCACCCTGGCCGCCGACGGGATGGAGCCGGCCCCGTCGGCGGGGGAGGCCGACCTGGTCGTGGTCAACACCTGCGCGTTCGTGGAGGCGGCCCGCCAGGAGTCGGTGGACACGATCCTGTCCCTGGCCGAGGCCCGGGCCGACGGCGCCCGCCTGGTGGTGACCGGCTGCCTGGCCGAGCGCTACGGCGACGAGCTGGCCCGGGCCCTGCCCGAGGCCGACCTGGTGGCCGGCTTCGGCGTCCCCGTCGCCCTGGGCCGGCGCCCCGGCCGGCCGGCCGCCGGCCCCACCGACACCGCCCGCCTCGACCTGCTCAACCTGCCGCGACCTCCCGCCGCCGCCCCGTGGGCGTACGTCAAGGTGGCCGAGGGCTGCGACCGCCGGTGCGGGTTCTGCGCCATCCCCTCCTTCCGGGGCCGCCAGCGGTCGCGGTCGGTGCCGTCGGTCCTCGAGGAGGTCGACGCCCTGGGTGCCCGCGAGATCGTCCTGGTGGCCCAGGACCTCGCCTCCTACGGCAGGGACGACCCCTCGCTGGGCGCCGGCGCCATCGTCCCTCTCGTGCAGGCGGTGGCCGCCCGGGTCGAGCGGGTGCGCCTGCTGTACCTGTACCCGTCCGACCTCACCGACGCCCTGGTGGCGGCCATCGGCGCCACCGGCGTGCCCTACTTCGACCTGTCCCTCCAGCACGCCTCCCGCCCGCTGCTGCGGCGCATGCGGCGGTGGGGGGACGGCGAGCGGTTCCTGCGCCGCATCGCCACCATCCGCCGGCGGTTCCCCGATGCCGCGTTCCGGTCCAGCTTCATCGTCGGCTACCCGGGCGAGACCGAGGCCGACCACGACGAGCTGCTCCGCTTCCTCGACCGGGCCCAGCTCGACTGGTGCGGGTTCTTCCCGTACTCGGCGGAGGACGGCACCCACGCCGCCGGCCTGGACGGCAGGGTCGAGGCGGCCCTGGTCGCCGAGCGGCTGGGCGAGGCGGGGGAGGTGCAGGACGCCATCACCGCGGCGCGGCGGCGGGCGCTGGTCGGGCACACTCTGGAGGTGCTCGTCGACCGCCCGGGGGTGGCCCGGAGCCATCGGGAGGCGCCCGAGATCGACGGGATCGTGCGGGTGCCGGAGGCGCTGGAGGTGGGGCGCATCGCCCGGGTGGTCGTGACCGCCGCCGTCGGCGCCGACCTCGAGGCCGGGGCGGCGTAGCCGGGTGGCCACCGTCCCCTTCGGCCCCAGCGCCCTGGCCACGCCGGCCAACGCCGTCACCGTCGCCCGGGTCCTCGTCACGCCCGTCCTGCTGGCCCTGATCCTCGACGGCGGGGCGTCGTGGCCGGCGCTGGCGGTCTGGCTCGTGCTGTCGGGGACCGACTGGGTCGACGGCTACCTGGCCCGGCGCCACGGCGTCACCCGCTCGGGCGCCTTCCTCGACCCGCTGGCCGACAAGTTCCTGGTCCTCGGCGCCATGTACGCCCTGGTGGCCGAGGGCCTGTTCTGGTGGCTGCCGGTCACCCTGGTGGCCGTGCGCGAGGTCGTCATCAGCCTGTACCGGACGTGGATGGGCAGGCGGGGGGTGTGCATCCCGGCCCGGTGGTGGGCCAAGGTCAAGACGGTGGTGCAGCAGGTGGCGGTGGCCCTGGCCCTGCTGCCCGTCACCACCGACGACGGGGTGGTCGCCTCCTCGGTGCTGTGGGTGAGCGTGGGGCTGGCCCTGGTGACCGGCGCCCAGTACCTGCTGGACGCCCGCAAGGTGATGGCGGCCGAGCAGGGCCGTGCGGTGTGAGGTCGTCGCCGTCGGCACCGAGCTGCTGCTCGGCCAGACGGTGGACACCAACTCGGCGTGGCTGGTCGAGCGGCTCGCCGCCCACGGAATCGACTGCCACTTCCACACCACCGTGGGCGACAACGTCGAGCGCATCGCGTCGGTCCTGCGCGCCGCCCTGGCCCGCAACGACGCCGTGGTGGTGTGCGGGGGGCTGGGGCCCACCCAGGACGACGTCACCCGCCAGGCCGTGGCCGAGGTGGCCGGCGTGCCCCTCGAGCGCGACGAGGAGGTGCTGGCCCGCATCCGGCGGATGTTCGAGGACCGGGGCCGGGAGATGGCGCCGAGCAACGCCCGCCAGGCCGACGTGCCCCGCGGTGCGGTGGTCATCCCGCAGACCCGGGGGACGGCGCCCGGGCTGGTCGTCGAGGTGGACGGAGGCGTGATCTACGCCCTGCCCGGCGTGCCCGAGGAGCTCCGCGACATGGCCGATCGGGCCGTGCTGCCCGACCTGGCCGCCCGGGCCGGCACCCGCTCCACCATCGTGTCGCGCATGGTGCGGACGTGGGGGCTGGCCGAGTCGACGCTGGCCGAGCGGGTGGCGCCCCGGCTGGCCGCGCTCGACCGGGCCGGCGGCAACCCGACCCTCGCCTTCCTGGCCGGCGGGGTCGAGGGCATCACGATCCGCATCACCGCCAAGGCCGGCTCGCCGGAGGCGGCGCTGGCCATGGTGGCGGAGGAGGACGCCGAGCTGCGGGCCATCCTCGGCACCCTGGTGGTCGGCGTCGGCGACGACACCATGGAGGGGGCGGTGGGCGCCCTGCTGGAGGACGCCGGGCTCACCCTGGGCCTGGCCGAGTCCATGACCGGCGGGCTGGTGGCCTCCCGCCTGGTCACCGTGCCGGGGTCGAGCGCCTGGTTCCGGGGCTCGGTGGTGGCCTACGACTCGCAGGTCAAGTTCGACCTGCTGGGCGTGCCCGAGGGGCCGGTGGTGTGCGAGGAGGCGGCGGCCGCCATGGCCGAGGGGGCGGCCAAGGTGCTGGGCGCCGACGTGGGCCTGTCGGTCACCGGCGTGGCGGGGCCGGCCGAGCAGGAGCGGGTCCCGGTGGGCACGGCGTTCTTCGGGCTGTGCCTGGACGGGCGCACCGAGGTGTCGCGGCACCGGCTGCCCGGCGACCGGGACCGCATCCGCCAGTTCGCCACCCTCTCCATGCTCGACCTGCTGCGCCGGCGCCTGCTGGAGCGGCTCGGCCCCACCGGGTGAGGCCCGCCGGCCGCTCCCGGGGCGTGGGCCGGCGCCCCGGGGCCGGGCGGTGAGGCTGTTCGTGGCGGTGTGGCCGCCCGAGGAGGTGGTCGGCGCCGTGGCGTCGGCCGTGGCCGCCCTGTCGGCCGCCCATCCCGAGCAGGCCGGGGCCCTGCGCTGGACGGGCCCCGAGCAGTGGCACGTGACCCTGCGCTTCCTGGGCGACGCCGGGCTCGACGAGGCGGCGAGGGCGCTCCGGGCGGTGCCCGCCCCCGCCCGCCGGGGGCCGGCCACCGCCGTGCTGGGGCCGGCGACGGGCCGGTTCGGGCGGCGGGTGCTGCACCTGCCCGGCGCCGGCCTCGACGACCTGGCGGCCGCCGTGGTGGCGGCCACCGCCGGGGTGGGGGAGCCGCCCGAGGACCGGCCCTTCGCCGGCCACCTCACCCTGGCCCGCGCCCGGGACCGGCGGGGCGCCGACCTGGCGCCGCTGTCGGGGTACGCGGTGGAGGGGCGGTGGGCGGTGCCCGAGGTGGCGCTGGTGGCCAGCCGGCCCGGCCGGGGCGGCGCCCGCTACGAGGTCGTCGAGACGCTGCCCGTGTGAGGAGGATGGGCTCGGGCGGCGGAGCCGCCGGGCTTCGGGGGGTGCTTGTCCGAACGAGCGTTCGCAATTACACTGGCGGAACTTCATGGATGTCAGTGTCACACCCTCTCCGTAGGGTGGCCTCGACCGGAACGACCGACGAATGAGGGGAGCACCGATGGAGCGGGACACCGCACTCGACATGGCGCTGGGCCAGATCGACAAGCAGTTCGGGAAGGGCTCGGTCATGCGGATGGGCGACCGGCCCGCCATGAACATCCGCTCGATCCCCACCGGGGCGATGGCGCTCGACCTCGCCCTCGGCGTCGGCGGGCTGCCCCGGGGCCGCATCGTGGAGATCTACGGCCCGGAGTCCTCGGGCAAGTCCACGCTGGCCATGCACGTGGTG
>JBKHXC010000532.1:0-6889 GCA_046566225.1 Acidimicrobiia bacterium | reverse complement strand
CGTCTGGATCGGCGGGAACGGCGACGCCGTGAGCCGTTCACCCGAGAAGTCCGAGGGCCACGGCCCGGGCCATGGCCTCCTGCCGCCCGGTCACGCCGAGCTTCACGTAGATGTGGGCCAGGTGCGACTTCACCGTCGCCGGGGTGACGAAGAGGGCGTCGGCGATCTCCCGGTTCGACCGGCCCTCGGCCAACCGGGCCAGCACCTGGAGCTCCTTGCGGGTGAGCGCCTCCCGGTGGCCGGCGGCGCCGGCGGCGGCAGGCCCCGGCTCGGCGGGGGCGATCACGCCCATGAGCAGCGAGAGCAGGGCGGGCGCCACCACCCGCTCCCCGGCCGCCACCCGGCGCAGGGCGTCGGCCAGCTCGGCGGGCGCCGCCGACCGGGGGAGGAGGGCGTCGATGCCGACCGCCCGCAGGGCGCCCAGCTCACCCCGGCCGATGTGGTCGACGAGCACGAGGACCCGGGGCGGCGCCGCCAGGGACTTGACCTGCCGGGCGGCGTCGGAGAGGGCCAGGTCGCGGCAGGCGCCGAGGAGGAAGAAGCGGGCCCCGCCGTTGCCGGCGGCGCGCACGCCGTCCTCGGCCGTGGCCACCTCGGCGGCCACGGCGATGTCGAGGCTGCGGAGGACCTGGACCACGCCCAGGCGGACGAGGGGCCACTCGTCGACGACCACGGCGGCCGGCGGGCCCGTTCGGTCCACGCGGCCAACTGTAGGCCACCGCCCCCGTCGCCCCGGGGTGACTAGTCCGTTCGGGTGGCTGGCCTAGCCCGTTGGGATGGTGGCGCGGAGTGGTGGTTCAACCACCCGGCCGATGCGCCAATGCCCTGATTCGACGACGTTTGCTCCATGGCAGCCATCGCGCTCGACGAGGACCGGCGGAAGCTCGAAGAGACGCTGGTCCGGGACAACCTCGCCCTGGTGGACTACGCCGTCAACCACCTGGCCAACCGCCTCCCCCGCCACGTGCCGCGCGACGAGCTGGTGTCGGCCGCCATGGCCGGGCTGGCCCAGGCCGCCCGCTCCTACGACCCCGGGCGCGACACCGGCTTCGAGCACTACGCCTCGGCCCGCATCCGGGGCGCCCTCCTCGACGAGCTGCGGGGCCGGGACTGGGCCAGCCGGTCGGTGCGGACCAAGGGCCGCCGGCTGCTGGCCGCCACCGACGAGCTCACCGCCGCGCTCGGGCGGGTGCCGACGACCGAGGAGCTGGCCGCCCACCTGGGCGTGGCCGAGAACGTCGTCACCGCCCTGAACCACGACGTGCACCGCTCGGTGGTGCTGAACTACGACTCGATCCTGGCCGACGGCGGCGCCGAGTGGACCCTGCCCGCCGACGACCGCAGCCCCGACGTCGTGGTGCTGGAGCGGGAGCGCCGCGGCTACCTGCTCGACGCCGTGTCGGCGCTGCCCGACCGCCTGCGCCAGGTGGTCGTCGGCTACTTCTTCGAGGAGCGCTCGATGCAGGACCTGGCCGAGGAGCTGGGCGTGAGCGCCTCCCGCATCTCCCAGATGCGCTCCAAGGCCATGTCGCTGCTGAAGGACGGCGTCACCTCCCAGCTCGACCCCGAGGCGGTGCCGCCGTCCACGGACAGCCCCCGGGTGGCGCGCCGCAAGGCCGCCTACGTGGACGCCGTGGCCGCCGCCTCCAAGCGGCGCGACCGGCGTGCCCACGCCCGCGTCGCCGCCCTGACGGCCTGACGGCCTGACGGCCTGACGGCCGGCCTCCGCCGGCGCGCGACCGTCCGGGACCGCCTCAGCCGGCCAGCTCGGCGGGCAGCGGCCGGGCGTGGACCAGCGCGAGCCGCTGGGTGGGGCGGGTGAGGGCGACGTAGAGGGCGCGCAGGCCCTGGGGCGCCTCGGCCACCAGCAGGGCCGGCTCGACCACCACCACGGCGTCGAACTCCAGGCCCTTGACCATGCCGACGGGCAGGAGGGTGACGGGGTGGTCGAGGCCGTCCCGCTCGGCTGCCGCGAAGTCGGTGCCGGCGGCGGCCAGCGCGCCCTCCAGGGCGGCGAGCAGCGAGGGCGGCGCGATGACGGCCACCGTTCCCACCTCGGCCCGGGCCGACTCGTCGGCGGCCAGCTCGGCGGCCCGGCCGGCCAGGCACCCGGCGTCGACGGCGACCACCCGGGGGAGAACCCCGGTGGTGCGGGCCGACAGCGGCGGCCGCAGCCCCGGCGCGGTGGCCGCCAGGACCCTGGACGCCAGGGCCATGACCTCGCCCGGCGTGCGGTAGTTGACGCTCAGCTCGACGATGCGGACGGGGCGCAGGTCGGGGAGCCAGGCGGTCACGTCCTCCCACCGGGTGGTGGCCCGGGGCCCGGTGGCCTGGGCGATGTCGCCGGCCACGGTCATCGACCCGCCGAGCGAGCGGCGGGCCAGCATGCGCAGCTGGAGCGGGGTCAGGTCCTGGGCCTCGTCGACCACGATGTGGCCGTAGCAGCGGACCTCCCCGCGGCGCCCGCCGGGCCGGCGGGGGCCGAGCAGGACCCGGGCCTCGTCCAGCAGGGGCAGGTCGGCGGCCGTCCACGGTATGGCGTCCACGGTGGGGCGGCGGGGGCGGGCCAGCGCCGCCTGCTCGTCGTCGCCGAGGGCCCCCCGGGCGGCCAGGCGGATCAGGGCGGGGGCGCCGTAGAGGTCGTGGAGGAGCTCCTCGGGGGTGAGCAGGGGCCACATGCGGTCGAGGGCGTCCGCCACCGCGGGCAGCTCGCGCACCATGGCCCACAGCTCCGCCTCGCCGACCCCGCCCCGGGCCAGGTCGCCGCCGTCCTCGTCGCCGTCGCCGTCGCCGTTGCGGTCGCGGTCGCGGTCCAGCCCGGCCCGGCGGCGGCGCCCGGCCGCCGCCGTGTACTGCTGGTGGAGCAGGCGGGCGACGAGGGTCTCCACCTGGCGGCGGCGGGCGTTGTGGGCCCCCGGCCGGCGCTTGACGGCCGCCACGATGCGCTCGCTGGCCACCGCCGGGATGCGCAGGGCGAAGCCCTCGAGCCCCACCTCGACGTCCCGGCGCAGGGGCCGCTGGCGGTCGGCCACCGCCCGGGCCACGAAGCCGACCATGCGGGGGTCGGACTTCACCGCTTCGGCCAGGGGCGCGTCGACGCCCCGCACCCGCACGTCGGGCACCAGGCCGGCGATGGTGGTGAGCACCACGCCGCTCTCCCCCAGCGACGGCAGCACCTGCTCGATGTAGCGGAGGAACAGCGGGTTGGGCCCCACCACCAGCACCCCCTGGCGCTCCAGGGGGAAGCGGTGGGTGTAGAGCAGGTAGGCCGCCCGGTGCAGGGCGACGGCCGTCTTGCCCGTGCCCGGCCCCCCCTGGACCACCAGCACGCCGGGCAGGGGCGCCCGGATCACCTCGTCCTGCTCCTTCTGGACGGTTGCCACGATGTCGCGCATGTGGCCCGACCGGGCCCGCTGGAGGGCGGCCAGCAGGGTGGACGACGCCGGCCGCACGGTGCCGTCGTCGGCCACCACCGATCCCTCCAGGGCGGCCGGCCCGGCGCCGTCGAGGACGCCGAAGACCTCGTCTTCGATCCCGACGATGCGGCGCCCCTCGGTGGCGAAGTGACGCCGCCGGACCAGCCCCATGGTGTCCACGCCGGTGGCCCGGTAGAACGGCTCGGCCACCGGTGCCCGCCAGTCGACGACCAGCGGCTCCTGGTCCTCGGCGGAGATCGCCAGGCGGCCGATGTGGAAGGCCTCCCCGTCCTCGCGGTCGATGCGCCCGAAGCACAGCGACTCGCCGCCCACGTCGAGCTGCTCGAGGCGCTGCAGGGTGGTGCGCACGATCACGTCCCGCTCGGCCAGCGAGCCCGGCGTGCCCCCCCGCTGGCGGAGCACCGTGTCCAGCAGCTCGGCGGCCGCCGCGCGCAGGGCGGCGACCCGGTCGTAGGCGCGGTCGATGTGGGCCTGCTCAGCCTGCAGGTCGGGGTGGGAGGCCACTTCCTCCTCTCGAACCGAGGGATCTCGCCCCGGGTGGGGAACGTGCCAGTGTAGTGGCGGGGCGCGCCGTGGAGGGGCGGCCGGGCCGCTGTAGGGTCCCCCGGGATGGCCGTGCGCCCCGACGCCCCGTTCCTGCTGGCGTGCCGCAGCCGGCCCGTCCCCCACGTCCCCGCGTGGTTCATGCGCCAGGCCGGGCGCTCGCTCCCCGAGTACCGGGCCATCCGGGGCGCCGGCTCCATCCTCGACGTCATCCGCCGCCCCGACCTGGCCGCCGAGATCACCCTCCAGCCGGTCCGCCGCTACGGCGTCGACGCCGCCGTCCTCTACTCCGACATCGTCGTGCCGGTGGCGGCCGTCGGCTTCGGGGTGGACGTGGTGCCGGGGGTGGGGCCGGTGGTGACCGAGCCGTTCCGGGGCAAGGACGACCTGGCCCGCCTGCGCCCCCTGGCGCCCGACGACGACGTCCCCTACGTGGCCGAGACGGTCCGGCTGGCGGCCGCCGAGCTGGGCGACGTGCCCCTCATCGGCTTCGCCGGCGCCCCCTTCACCGTGGCCAGCTACCTCATCGAGGGCGGCCCGTCGCGCACCTACGCCCGGACCAAGACGATGATGCACGCCGAGCCGGCCACCTTCACCGCCCTCCTCGACGCCCTCGCCGACCTCGCCCTCGCCTCCCTGCGGGCCCAGGTGGCCGCCGGCGCCTCGGCCGTGCAGCTCTTCGACAGCTGGGCCGGCACGCTGGCACCCGACGACTACGCGGCGCTGGTGCTGCCCGCCACCCGGCGGATCTTCTCCGGCCTGGCCGACCTCGGCGTCCCCCGCATCCACTTCGGGGTGGGCACCGGCGAGCTGCTGGCGCTGATGGCCGCCGCCGGCCCCGACGTGGTGGGCGTGGACTGGCGGGTGCCGCTGGACATGGCGCGGGGCCGCATCGCCCCCGGCCAGGCCGTGCAGGGCAACCTCGACCCCGCCGTGTGCCTCGCCCCGTGGGAGGTGGTGGAGGCCCAGGCCCGCAAGGTCCTGGCCCGGGGCGGGGGCCGGGGCCACGTGTTCAACCTGGGCCACGGGGTCCTGCCCGACACCGACCCCGACGTGCTGGCCCGGGTGGTCGACGTCGTCCACGGCTGGGCGGATCACGCCGGGGATGGCTGACCGGCCCGTCGGCGTGCTGGTGATGGCCTACGGCACGCCGGCGTCGCCCGACGACGTCGAGGCGTACTACACCCACATCCGCCGGGGCCGTCCCCCCACCCCCGAGCTGCTGGCCGACCTCCGGCGCCGCTACCGGGCCATCGGCGGCACCTCGCCCCTGGCCGCCCGCACCCGGGCCCAGGTCGCGGGGGTACGGGCCGCCCTGGGCCACGGGTTCGCCGTCGCCCTGGGCCAGAAGCACGCCGCCCCCTTCGTCGAGGACGGGGCGGCCGACCTGCTGGCCGCCGGGGCCGAGGAGGTGGTCGGCCTGGTGCTGGCCCCCCACTACTCGGCGCTGAGCGTGGGCCAGTACCACCAGCGGGCGGCCGCCGTCGTGGAGGCGGGCGGCGCCTCCTACCGGGGCATCGGCGCCTGGCACCGCCACCCGGCGCTCGTCTCGCTGCTGGCCGAGCGGGTGGCCGAGGCCCGCACCCGCCTGGGCGGGGCCGGCGGCGCGGTGGTGGAGACGGTGTTCACCGCCCACTCCCTGCCCGAGCGGGCTCGCACCCTCGACGACCCGTCCTATCCCGACCAGCTGGAGGCCACCGCCCGGGCGGTGGCCGGGGCGGCCGGGCTCGACCGCTGGCGGGTGGCGTGGCAGAGCGCCGGGCGCACGGCCGAGCGGTGGATCGGCCCCGACCTGCTGGAGGTCCTGCGCTCCCTGCCGGCCGAGGGCGTGGAGGCGGTGGTGGTGTGCCCGGCCGGGTTCACCTCCGACCACCTCGAGGTCCTCTACGCCGTCGACGGCGAGGCCCGCGGGGTCGCCGCCGAGGCGGGCCTGGCCCTGGAGCGCACGGCGTCGTTCAACGACGACCCCCGCTTCGTCGCCCTGCTGGCGTCGCTCGTGGCCGGCGAGCTCCCGGGCCGGCCCGCCGGCCGGTGAGGGCGCCGCTCGTCGCCGTCGTCGGCGGGGGGATCACCGGCCTGGCGGCGGCGTGGGAGCTGCTGGCGGCGGGGGCCGCCGTCACCCTCCACGAGGCGGGCGACCGCCTGGGCGGGGCCGTGCTCACCGCCGACGTGGGCGGCCGGCCCGTCGACCTGGGGCCCGACGCCCTGCTGGCCCGCGTGCCCCACGCCGTGGCCCTGTGCCACGAGCTCGGCCTGGGGGCCGAGCTGGTCCACCCGGCCGCCGAGGGGGCCTCGATCTGGTGGGGCGGCCGGCTGCGGCCCCTCCCCGGGGGCCTGGTCATGGGCGCCCCCGCCGGCCCGGGCGCGCTGGCCGGGCTGGTCCGGGCCGGGCTGGTGTCGCCGGCGGGGGCGGGGCGCGCCGCCCTCGACCTGGTCCGCCCCGCCACCCGGTGGGGCCCCGACCCCTCGGTCGCCGACCTGGTGGTGGGGCGGCTGGGGCCCCAGGTGCACGAGCGGGTGGTCGACCCCCTGGTCGGCGGCATCCACGCCGGGCCCTCGGCCCTGCTCAGCGCCCGCTCGGCGGCGGCGCCGCTGGCCGACGCCGCCGCCTCCCGCAGCCTGGTCCTCGGCCTCCGCCGGGCCCGGGCCGCCGGCGGCGGGGCGGGGCCGGTGTTCGCCTCCCTGCGGGGCGGGCTGGGCCGGCTGGTGGCCCGGCTGGAGGAGGCGCTCCGTGCCGGCGGCGCCGACGTGCGCCTGGGGGCGGCGGTCGCCGCCGTGCCCGTGCCCGGGGCGGCGGCCACCGTGCTGGCCGTGCCGGCCGGCGCCGCCGCCCGCCTGGTCGCCCGGTCCTCCCCCGCCGCCGCCGCCGAGCTGGCGGCGGTGGACCACGCCTCGGTGGCGGTGGCCGT
>JBKHXC010000531.1:0-3678 GCA_046566225.1 Acidimicrobiia bacterium | reverse complement strand
GGCGCTGGCGACACTGCGCGCCGGCGCCGGCTGAGCCTTCTCGTCGCGGAAACGACTCGGATCCGGGTCGGTTCGCCGACCGGTTCGCTCCCGGCCGGGCGGGCCGGGCGGTGTCACACCGGGCGGCGACACTGGGCGGCGTGCTGCTCGCCACCACCTGCCCGGCGTGCGGGGCCCTGGGCCCGGCGCCGTGCCCGCCGTGCCGGGCCCGGGCCCGGCCCGCCCCCGCCCTGCCGGCGCCGCCCGGCGTCGACCGTTGCGCGGCCCTGCTGTGCTACGAGGGCGTGGGACGGGAGGTGGTCGCCCGGCTCAAGTACCGCAACGCCCGCTCGGCCCTGCCGTGGCTGGCGGCGGGCATGGCGGCGCTGGTGGCGGACGCCACGCCCGCCGTCGTCACGTGGGTGCCCACCACCGGCGCCCGCCGTCGGGCCCGGGGGTTCGACCAGGGCCGGCTCCTGGCCGGCGCGGTGGCCCGCCGCCTGGGCGTGCCGTGCCGGCCCCTGCTGCGCCGCCTCCCGGGCCCTCCCCAGACCGGCGCCACCCGCTCGGCCCGCCTCCGGGGCCCCCGCCTGGTGCTGCGCCGGCGGGCCGCCGTCGCCGGGCGCCACGTGGTGGTCGTCGACGACGTGGTCACCACCGGCGCCACCCTGGCCGCCGCCGCCCGGGCGCTGCGGGCCGGGGGGGCGGGGGCGGCGCGGGTCACCGCCGTGGCCGCCGCCCGCCGGCCCCCGCCCGGGAGGCCCCGTGAACCACCCGAACCGGCCGGCCTACACTGACGGCATGGGCCGCGTGCGGGTCTGTGGTTGAAAGTCGATGCCAGCCGCAGGCGAAACGACCCACGTAAGGCAACCCGTGGTTGCTGAGCATGGTGCGGTTTAGAGGTAAGCCCTGCCCATCGGTGCGCCGACCGTCGGCGCAGGATGGAGAAGGGGGGAGGGCCTGATGCCGGTCGGTGCGGGGCCGTCGAGCCGCCACCACCGCGGGCGCGAACCCCTCCGCAGGCGAGTGTGGGGTCAAAGACCAGGTCAGCCGCACGCGACCCAGGCCATCCGGGCCCAGCCGGGAACGACCGAGAGGAGCCGAGTGGACATCTCCATCCAGGGCCGCAACGTCGAGGTGTCGGACGCCATGCGCGAGGCGGTGGGGGAGAAGCTCTCCCGCCTCGTCCGCTTCCTCGACGGCATGGAGCGGGCCGAGGTCCGCTTCGTGGAGGAGCGCAACCCCCGCATCGCCGACAAGGAGGTGTGCGAGGTCACCATGCACGGCCACGGCCACGTGGTCCGGGCCCACGCGGCGGCCGCCGACCCCTTCGCGGCGGTGGACCGGGTGGTCGACAAGCTGGAGCACCGGATCGAGAAGCTCAAGGGCAAGCTGGCGGGCCGGAACCACCCCCGCCGGGCCGCCGCCGCCAACTCCCACGCCCCGGCGGCGGTGCCCGCCACCGTGGGCGCCGGCGACGCCGACGAGCCCGAGGCCGGGCCGCGCATCGTGCGGACCAAGCAGTTCGCCATCAAGCCCATGACCCCGGAGGAGGCCGTGTTGCAGATGGAGCTGCTCAGCCACGACTTCTTCCTGTTCACCATCGCCGACACCAGTGCCGCCGCCGTCGTCTACCGGCGCAAGGATGGCCATATCGGGCTCATCGACGGGGCATGACCTGCCGATGAGTAGTCAGAGAGAAGCAGGTCGCGCCCACGCCGGGCGGGCTGCTCCGGGCCACACGGGTGGGGCTGGTCCCCGCCAGGAGGGACGAAGGTGTCTGAGAACGCAAGGCTGTCGGAGCACCACGAGGTACCGCCGGAGGTCATCCGGGTCCTGATCGCCGACGACCAGGCGCTGTTCCGGCGGGGCCTGTTCGTCGTCCTCGGGACCGAGGAGGGCGTGGAGGTCGTCGCCGAGGCCGAGAACGGCGAGGAGGCCATCGAGAAGGCCCGGGAGCTGGCGCCCGACGTCGTGCTCATGGACGTTCGCATGCCCAGGGTCAACGGCATCGAGGCGGCCGCCGCCATCCGCGCCGACCTGCCCTCCACCAAGATCCTCATGCTCACGGTGAGCGACGAGGAGGAGGACCTCTACGAGGCGATCAAGGCGGGCGCCAACGGCTACCTGCTCAAGGAGATCTCCGTCGACGAGGTGGCCGAGTCGATCCGGGCCGTGGTGCAGGGCCAGAGCCTCATCTCGCCGTCCATGGCGTCCAAGCTCCTGAGCGAGTTCAACGCCCTGGTCCGCCGGGCCGAGGACCGCCAGCAGTTCCCCGCCCCGGCGCTGACCAACCGCGAGATCGAGGTCCTGCGCCTGGTGGCGAAGGGCATGAGCAACCGCGAGATCGCCGAGGAGCTGTACATCTCGGAGAACACGGTGAAGAACCACGTCCGGAACATCCTGGAGAAGCTGCACCTGCACAACCGGATGGAGGCCGTGATCTACGCCGTCAAGGAGCGCCTGCTGGACATCCGCGACGCGTGACCGCCGGCGGCGGGGCGCCCGTCGGCGGCGCCCGGGCCCCGGCCCGTAGGATGGGGTGCCCATGAGCGTGTTCAGCAGGATCCTGCGGGCCGGCGAGGGCAAGAAGGTGCGCGCCCTGCAGGGGCTCGTGCCCGAGATCAACGCCCTGGAGCCGGGGATGAAGGCCCTCTCCGACGACGCCCTGGCCCACAGGACGGTGGAGTTCCGGGAGCGCATCGCCCGGGCCACGGCGGGAGGCGAGCCGGTGGAGGAGGTCCTCAACGACCTGCTCATGGAGGCCTTCGCCGTGGTGCGGGAGGCGGCGTGGCGGGTGATCGGCCAGCGCCACTTCGACGTCCAGCTCATGGGCGGCGCCGCCCTGCACTTCGGCTGGATCGCCGAGATGAAGACGGGCGAGGGCAAGACCCTGGTCTCCACCCTCCCGGTGTACCTGAACGGGCTGAGCGGCCGGGGGGTGCACGTGGTCACCGTCAACGACTACCTGGCCCGGCGCGACGCCGAGTGGATGGGGCGCATCCACAACTTCCTGGGGGTGTCGGTGGGCCGGGTCAGCCCCGAGATCGAGGGGTCGGACCGCAAGCGCGAGGCCTACGGCTGCGACGTCACCTACGGCACCAACACCGAGCTGGGCTTCGACTACCTGCGTGACAACATGGCCCGCTCGCTCGACACCATGGTCCAGCGGGGCCACGTGTACGCCATCGTCGACGAGGTGGATTCGATCCTCATCGACGAGGCCCGGACCCCGCTCATCATCAGCGGCCCGGCCGCCGAGTCGGCCCGCCTCTACTACCAGTTCGCCGGCATCGTGCGGGCCCTGACCCGCGACGTCGACTACGAGGTGGAGGAGGAGAAGCGCACCGTCGTGCCCACCGAGGCCGGCATCGAGAAGGTCGAGCGCCAGCTCAACGTCGAGAACCTCTACGACTCCGTCTCGGTCAACTACGTCCACCAGCTCCAGAACGCCCTCAAGGCCAAGGAGCTGTTCAAGCGGGACAAGGACTACGTGGTGATGGACGGCGAGGTGAAGATCGTCGACGAGTTCACCGGGCGCATCCTCGACGGGCGGCGGTGGTCCGACGGCCTGCACCAGGCCGTCGAGGCCAAGGAGGGGGTGAAGATCAAGGAGGAGAACCAGACCCTCGCCACGATCACCCTCCAGAACTACTTCCGCCTCTACGACAAGCTCTCCGGCATGACCGGCACCGCCCT
>JBKHXC010000530.1:0-8040 GCA_046566225.1 Acidimicrobiia bacterium | reverse complement strand
GGCAGGTCCTCGGCCAGCAGGCGGACCGCCTCGGCGGTGGCCAGCGGCGTCTTCTCGCTCGGCTTGCAGATCACCACGTTCCCCACCGCCAGGTTCGCCGCCACCTGGGCGCAGGCGATGGCGACCGGGTCGTTCCACGGCAGGCACAGGGCGGCCACCCCCCGGCTGGTGGGCGCCATCCAGTCCGACGCGCCCCACGACCCCTGCAGCGCCCGGCCCCGGTGCAGCGGCCCCAGCTCGGCGTACTGCTCGACGGCGGCGATGCCGGCCTCGACGCCGCCCCGGGAGTCGGCCAGCGGCTTGCCGCCCTCCCGGGTCTGGAGCAGGGCGAGGTCGTCGGCCGCCCGCCGCAGCCGGCCGGCGCCCTCCTTGAGCAGGCGGGACCGCTCGCCCGCCGCGGTGCGCTCCCACGACGGGTGGGCGGCGCGGGCCGCGGCGACGAGCGCGGCGGCGTCGCTGCGGGGGAGGGACCCCACCGTCTCGCCCGTCGCCGGGTCGGTCACGAGGAGATGAGCCATGGGGCTTGCGTTCCCACGGCGGGCGGTGGCCAAGCGGCTCAGCGGCCGCCGGGCAGCCAGCCCCGGGGGTCGACGGGGGTGCCGCCCCGGCGCAGCTCGAAGTGCAGGTGGGAGCCGGTGACGGCGCCCGTGGTCCCGATCGACCCGATGCGCCGGCCGGGCGCGACCTCCTCGCCGGCCCGCACGACGACCTCCGACAGGTGGGCGTAGATGCCCGTGACCTCGCCGTGGTCGACGATCACCACCGTCCCGTAGCCGGAGTAGCCGGCCGGCGAGGGCCCGGCGTGCACGACGCGGCCGGCGGCGGCGGCGACGACCGGGTCGCCCGTCGCCCCGTCGATGTCGATCCCCGGGTGGCGGGCCGGGCCCCGGCGCTCGCCGAACCACCCGGTGAGGGGACCGGGCGCCGGCCACACCACCGCCGCGGCGGGCGGGGGCGCGGGCGGGGCGGGCGGGGCCGAACGGGAGGCGGCCGCCACCAAGCGGCGAGGGCCGCCCGGGGCCCGGGCCAGGTGGGCCGGCTCCCCCGCCGTCGCCACCGGCGGGGTGGGCGGCGACGCCGCCGGCTCCGCCATCACCACCGCCCACACCAGCCCGGCCGCCGTGGCCCGGGCGGTCGCCCGGGCCAGGCGCGCCGGCCGGGCGCGGGCCAGGCGCGCCGGCCGGGCGCGGGCCCGCCGCGCCCGCCGCGCAGGCCCGGCGCCGTGCGGGCCGCCGGCCGGCCGTCCCCGCGCCCGGCCGGGGCGGGAGCGCGGCGTCAGCGCTCGAAGACCTCTTCGGGGTCCTGCCTGCCGAAGACGACCTTCTCGACGAAGCTCTCCGGCAGCGTGACGGCGCCGATCCCGACGACGACCCAGAGCAGCCCGACGATGCCCGTCACCGCGAACCGGCTACCGCTCTTGTCGCTGCACGCCTCCTCCTCCCGGTTGACGAGGAAGCCCTCCGTGACCCGCTCTTCCGGGTCGGCGCCCCGCAGCGCCGCCCCGCAGTCGAGCCCGCCGGCGGCCTCGAACGGCAGGAGGAGGAACGACAGGCAGCCGATGACGCCCACGGCCACGACCAGCAGGCACCGCACCGCCAGGCTGTCGCCCTTCACGACGTCCTCCGCTCCGGGGGCCCGTCGGGCGGGGCGGTGGAGGCGGCGGGCGGCGCGCCGGGCGGCTCGGGGCGGCGGGAGGGTCGTTTCACCCGGTCATCGTGGCACGCCCCCGGCGCCGCCGGGTAACCGAGCCCGGGGGGTGGCCCCGGCGGCGATGTCACACCCCGGGTCCATACTCGTACGACATGGAGCGACAGCTGATCCTGCTGGGGGACGACGAGGCCGACTGGCGGCTCGACGACGAGACGCGCGAGCGGGGCCGTCGGGGCGTGGCGGTGGCCCGCGCCGCCCTGCGGGCCGCCGCCCGCCCGGTGGCGGCCTGAGCCGGCGGGGGACTTGCCACCGTGCGCCCTACGGCGCCGGCGCCTCCGCCGGGTGGACCTCGTCGAGGAACCCGGCGAGGCGGCGGGCGTCCCCCGGGCCCAGCCGCACCGTTCCCACGCACTCGTCGGCCCGCCAGATGCTGAGCACGGCGACCTCGGCCTCGGCGTGCCACGTCACCCGGAGGGCCTGGCCACGGTCGTCGAGGAACAGCTGGCCCACGCCACGAGGGTACCGAGACGGGGGCCGGTCGGCTCGATGCGCCGGCCGGCGGCCAGGATGAGGCCCGTGCGAGCCGCCGCCACCGCCCTGGCCGGCGTCGTGGCCCTGGCCGGCGGCGGCTGCGGCGGGGAGCGGGCGCCGGCCGCCACCGACGCCCGGGCGGGGGCCGGCCGGGTGACCCGGGTGGTGGACGGCGACACCATCCGCGTCGCCATCGCCGGCTCCGAGGAGCGGGTGCGGCTCATCGGCATCGACACGCCCGAGACCCACGGCGCCGGGGGGCTGCGGGAGTGCTTCGGCGCCGAGGCCAGCCGGCGCCTGGCCGAGCTCGTCCCACCGGGCACCGACGTCCGCCTGGTGCGCGACGTCGAGGCCCGGGACCGCTACGACCGCCTGCTGGCCTACGTCTACCGGGCCTCCGACGGGCTGTTCGTCAACCTGGCCATGGCGAGGGAGGGCTACGCCACCACGCTCACCTACCCCCCCAACGTCGCCCACGCCGACGAGCTGGTCGCCGCCGTGCGCGCCGCCCGGGAGGCGGGGCGGGGGCTGTGGGGGCGCTGCGGGGGGCCGGACGTGGCCCTCCGCCCGGCCCCCTCCCCCGGCGGGGGCTGACCGGGCCGGCGCCGACCGGGCGCCGCCCGCCGGGCTACCGTCCGGTCGTGCGCACCGTCGCCGAGCGCCTCGGCTTCGCCGCCGGCGCCAAGGTCCTCCTGGTCAGCTGCGCCGACCTGGGCGCCAGCCATGCCGCCAACGTGGGCGTGTACGAGGCGCTGCGCCAGGGCATCGCCACCAGCGCCAGCCTCATGGTCCCCGGCCCCTGGGCCCGGGAGGCGGCCGCCCGCTACCTGGGCGAGGACGTGGGGGTCCACCTCACCCTCAACGCCGAGCTGGAGGTCTACCGCTGGGGCCCCATCACCCATGCGCCGTCCCTGCTCGACGGCGACGGCGGCTTCCCCCGCACCCTGGAGGACGTCTGGGACCACGCCGACCTCGACGAGGTGGCCAAGGAGCTGCGGGCCCAGATCGAGCGGGCCATCCTGTGGGGCTTCGACGTGAGCCACCTGGACTCCCACCTCGACGTCCTCCAGGGACGCCCCGAGTTCTTCGACATCTACCTCCAGCTCGCCGTCGACTTCCGCCTCCCCGTCCGGCTGTCGGGGCCCAGGACGGAGAGCGACGTGGGGTTCCCGTTCCGGAGCCTGGCCGCGGAGGAGGGCGTGCTGTTCCCCGACAACACCGTCGAGCTGCGGGGCACCGGCGTGCGCCGGGCCCTGGAGCGGGTCCTGTTCTCCCTGGAGCCCGGGGTCACCGAGGTCGTCGCCCGCCCGGCGGTGGACGCCTCCGAGCTGCGCGCCCTGGCTCCCGACTGGGCGGCGCGCGTGGACGACCACGACCTGCTCGTCCACGACCACGGCTTCCGCAGCCTGGCGGCGCGCGCCGGCGTCGAGCTGGTGGGCTACCGGCCGCTGCGCGAGGCCATGCGGGCCGGCTGACCGCACCTCTCCACCGAGACCGACCAGCCGGCGAGCCGGCGAGCCGGCGTGGCCGGCGGTCAGTTGACGGGGAGCGTCCCGCTCACGACGGGATCGGAGGTCGGCAGCGCCACGCCGCCGGCCGGCTCGGCGGTCACGGCCAGGACGGCGACGCCGGGCGCCGACATCTTGAACGCGGCGACGCCCGGGTCGTTGCCCAACACGCCCACCGACACCGGCCGGTCGTCCACGATCGCCCACACCTGGTAGGTGCGGTCGGGGTCGAGGCCGGGCAGGTTGTCGCTGACGATGAAGCCGTCGCCGTTGTCGCGCACGACGGCCTGGGCGAACACCGCCCCGTCCTCGGAGCGCAGGTCGATCCGGCGGGCGCCCTGGTCGAGCAGCGCGGCCTGCGCGGCCTGGTCCAGGCCCTGGCGCTCGAGGGCGCCGGCCAGCCGCTCGGTGCGGTCGTCGAGGTGGGAGACCTGGACGCCGAGCACGGCGATCACGGCCGCGGCGGCGGCGGCCATCGCCGCCGCCACCGGCAGCGGCAGCGAGCGCGGCGGCCGGCGGCGCCGGCGCTCGTCCATCTCCCTCCTCGACACCACCCGGGCCAGGTCCAGCGCCGGCGGCGGCGGCGCGTCCTCCGCCGACAGGTCGGCGGCGATGCGGCGCCACAGGTGGGGCGGGGCGGGCGAGCCGGCGTAGGCCAGCACGGCAGCGGTCTCCCGGTGCTCGGCCACCTCGGCCCGGCACCGCGGGCAGTGGCGCAGGTGGAGGCCGACGGCGCCGGCCTCCTCGGGCGACACGGCGTCGAGGGCGTAGGCGCCGAGGAGCTCCTCGATCTCGTGGTGGGTCAGCTCCATGCCAGGTCCGTATCCGTGAGGTCGCTCGACTTGAGGGCGGCGTGCATCCTCTTCAGGCCCGCCCGGATCCTGCTCTTCACGGTCCCCTCGGGCTCGCCCAGCAGGGTGGCGACCTCGCGGTAGGTGTGGCCGCCGAAGTAGGCCAGCTCGATCGCCCGGCGCTCGGCCGCCGGCAGGACGGCCACGGCCTGCTTCACCTGCTCGGCCACGGCGAGATCCCACACCTCGTGCTCGAGATCGTACCCGCCCTCGGCCGTCTGGCGGGCCTCGCGCTCCTCCCGTCGGCGCCGCGAGGTGTCCGACCGGAGCAGGTCGACGGCCCGCCCGTGGGTCTGGGCCAGCAGGTAGGACCGCAGCGACCCCCGCTCCGGGTCGAACTTGTCGGGCTGGGTCCACAGCCGCAGGAAGACCTCCTGCACGACCTCCTCGGCGGCGGTGAGGTCGGCCAGGACCCGCCGGGCCAGGGCGAAGACGGCGCCGGCGTGGCGCCGGTAGGCCTCGGCCAGGGCGTCCTCACGGTAGCGGGCGATGGCCACGACCAGCCCGCCGTCGCTCATGTCGTTCAACGCGCTCGCCACCGACCCCTCTTCGGAGCCGGCGGCGCCGGTGGATTGCGGCCCCACCGGCGGGTACGTCACCCGAACTTGGCGGGGAACTGCCTGGCGATCCCCGTCGCCAGGTACAGGGCGGTGCCGGGCATGTGGCCGGCCGCCTCACTCAGCCTGGCCACCCGGTCGGGGTCGCCGGCGGCCTCGGCGGCCACCGCCGCCAGCAGCGTGTCGACGTGGGTCCCGAGCGCCTGCTCCACCTCGGAGGCGGCGAAGTTGGGGTTCAGCTCGGCCAGGAACCCGGCGACGGCGCGGCGGTTGGCGTCGAGGTCGCGACGGGCCCCGTCCATGGCCGCCGCGTCACCCGACCGGGCGGCGGTGGAGAAGGCGCCCAGCAGGTCGATGTGCTCCCGCCACAGCGACAGGAACCGGCGCTGGGCGTCGTCGCCGTAGACGGTGCCGAAGACGCGCGACAGCTCGAGGGAGTTCTCCTCGAGGGCGTCGCCGACGGGCTCGGGGTCGCCGCCGCCCACGACGGCGGCCCCGGCCAGGCCGGCCAGGTAGGCGTGCTCCTGGAGCTTGGAGGCCAGCTCGGCCCGCATGGCCGCCCCCGTGCTGTCGAGGGCGCCGGGAAAGGCGTCGGGCTGGTGCTTGACGATCCCGGCGGCGAGCACGATGGCGGTGGCCGCCGCCTGGTCGGCCGCCTCCTTGAGCTTGGACGGAGCCGACGCGTCGCCCTCGGCCTGGGCGGTCATGGCGCTCTGGACGCTGCGGGCGTAGCCGTCGAGCGCCTCGGTCAGGTCGTCCACGGTGAGCTGGGGGTTGGCGCCGTTCAGGACGCCGGCGATCTCCTCCTGGATGGGGCCCAGGGCCGCCTTGGCCTGGTCGCCGACCGCCTTGTCGCCGGACGCGGCGGCCGGGGCGAAGGCGACGAGGGCCGCCGTGTGGCGCCGCCAGGCGTCGAGGAAGGCGGGACCGGCGGCGCCGTAGAGGCCGGTGACGACGTCACCCAGGGCGGCGCCGTTCCGGTCCAGGGCGGCGGTCGCGGGCGCCGGGTCGGTCCCGCCGATCACGGCCGCCGATGCCATGCCGACGAGCAGGGCGTGCTCCTGGAGCAGGGCGGTGAGCTCGGCCCGCAGCGTCGCCGCCTCCGACCCGACCCCCTCCGACACGTCGTAGTCGGGCATCGTGGTGGGCGCCGCCTCGCCGTCCCCCCCGCCGCCGCACGCCGTGGCGAGCACGGAGGCGGCCAGCACGAACGCCGACAGCTTGGACCTGGCCCTGCTCATGAACGCGGTGCTCCTCGTGGCGGGAGGCGCCGGGCGCCGGGCGCCGGGCGCAGGGGACGAAGGCGGACGATAGCCGGGGAGGGCCCGGCGTCAGTACTCGGTGACGCGGCGGATCTCCCCCTGGAGCTCCTTGTACTCGGGGGACCCGGTGATGGGCAGCAGCGACATGAGCTTGGCCATGTTGCCGGTGACCTTGATCCGGCCCTGCATGAACGCCGCGCTGGGGTCCAGCTCGCCCTGCTGGATGGCGACGGCGTCGGCGTAGGACTGCGTCAGCGTGATCTCGGCGTCCTCCAGCTCGCCCAGCGCGCTCTCGAGGAGCTTGCCGTTCTCCAGCACCCAGAAGTACTTGACGTCCTCACCGTCGGGGGCGCCCGTCACCACGTACTGCATCCGGGCCGACGCCCCCGGGCGCTCCGGCTGGCCCTCGGCCATGCGCCTGGTCTGGTCGTGCCACTCCTGGCTGAGGAACTTCGGCATCTGCGCTCCTGGGTTCGCCTGCGGGCCGCCGGCGAATCTACCGCCGGTCCGCCCCCAGCGCCGGGTGGGACGGCGGGGGGCCGGTCCCGGGGCGGATCCCGGCGAACAGGTCGTCCTCGGGGATGCTGGTCTCCACCAGGCTGCGGGCGAGGGTGTACTCGTCGTAGGGGTGGACCCGGTCGGCCACCTCGGGCGGCAGGCCGAACCAGAACGGCGACGTGGGGTCGATCTGGGTGGCGTGGGCCAGCAGCGCCTCCCGGCGCACGCCGGCGTGGCCGCTCACGTCGATGACGGTCGTGACGTAGTGGTCGTTGGACGGCCGCTCCACCCGCTCGGCCCACGGCGACTCCAGCCCCAGCTCCAGGTACTTCTCGTGGAGCGCCCTGGTCCGCCGGCTCGACCACAGCAGGTAGTACAGCTTCAGCGGCTGCCACGGCTGGCCGCGGTCGGGATGGGCCCGGGGATCGCCGGCCCGGTCGAAGGCCAGCACCGAGATGTCGTGGACCCGGAGGTGGTCGGGGTGCGGGTAGCCCTGCTGGTCCTCGTGGTAGGTGACGACCACCTGCGGCCGCGTGCGCCGGATCTCCCCCACCAGGCGGCCCACCGCCTCGTCCAGGTCGGCGGCGGCGAACGAGTCGGGGTGGCGGTTCGCCTCCGACCCCGGCATCCCCGAGTCCCGGTAGCCGAGGCGCACGACCTCGGCGTAGCCGATGGCCTCGGCCGCCCGGGCCAGCTCCTCCCGGCGCACGGCGGCCAGGTCCCGGCGGACCTCCGGGCGGTCCATGGCCGGGTTGAGGATGTCGCCCTCCTCGCCGCCGGTGCAGCACACCAGCACGGTGTGGACGCCGGCCGCCGCGTACCGGGCCACGGTGCCGGCCCCCTTCGACGACTCGTCGTCGGGATGGGCGTGGACGGTGAGCAGGCACGGTCGTTCCCTCATCGCCGACCACGTTAGAGAGTCGGCCTGATCGTGGTGCGGCCCGCCTCAGCGGCCCGGACGGCCGCCGGCGGGTGGGGCAGCCCCGGGCCGGTCGCCGGGCGGCCCGAGCGGCGGGGCGGGGACCGACGCCGCCGCCGTGGCCGGCGGCGTCGCCCGCTCGCCGGGCGCCGCCCCGGCGGCGGGAGGGGTCAGGTCGACGGGCGTGCGGCGCCGGGCCACCGCCTCCTGGGCCGCCTTTACGGCGGGCACCGCCACGGTGGCCGGGGAGGCCCCCACGGCCGG
>JBKHXC010000529.1:0-2588 GCA_046566225.1 Acidimicrobiia bacterium | reverse complement strand
CCGGCTACGCCAGCTTCCGCCACATCCTGCGCCTGCGCCCCGATGTCATCAAGCTCGACATGACCCTCACCCGCGACATCGACTCCGACCGCTCCCGGCGGGCGCTGGCGTGCGCCCTCATCGGCTTCGCGCGCGAGACGGGCAGCACCATCGTGGCCGAGGGGGTCGAGACCCCGGCCGAGCTGTCGACACTCCGGCGCCTCGGCGTCGGCGCCGCTCAGGGCTACCACCTCGGTCGCCCGGGGCCGCTGCCGGAGGTCGCCAAGGACCATTCGCTCAGCCGAAGCTGAGGCGGCGCCGGCGCCGAGGGCAGGTGCCGAATCAGAAATCGGTGTGTCGCTGAGGTCCACGAGCGCGGAGGCGAGGAAACGGTCGCTGCCCGACGTCCCCGTCGCACGGCGAACCTTCAGGCTGTCCGATCCGTGCGCTACGAGAAGACCACGGCCGTGCTCGGCGGCGAGACCGCCCGATATCGGCCAGCGGTCCGCGGTCCGCAGGTCCGCTCGGGATCGCCCCGTACCGGCCGATCCGTCGGGTAGAAGTCGCCGCCCCGACCGGCCCGTCCGGGCCACGCTCCCTCGTTTGGCGTCGGCGCGCGCCCGGAGCCGGCCGGAGCGGAGATCGTGCCCGTGCCGGCGGTGCCATCCACTCATCGGTAGTAGGCACGCAGCCCGTCGAGAACGCCGCCGTGAAAGCCTCGGTTGACCAGTCGGGCCAGCCACGCCGGGTTGTGGTGGAGGGGCTCGATGGGCGGGATGTCCACCGTGGTGCCCGCCGGCGGGGGGCCGAAGAACTCCGGGGGCCCGGGCGGCATGTCCAGCTCCACGGTCATCGAGGGCGTCCCCGGCGGGTCGCCGGCGGCGCCGAACAGTCGGGCGTCGGCCCCAGCGGCGTCCCGGGGCGGGTGGACCTTCGCCGCCCGGCGCACGGCGTTGAGGGCGCCGATCACCTCCCGCCAGATCCAGCGCCGCCCGGGATCGTCGGGGCGCACCAGCACCACCCGCCGGCGGGCCCCGCCGACGGGCACGGCCACGACCAGCGCCGCCCCGGCGGCCGCCATGGCGGCGGGGGTGCCGAAGCGGGCCCGCCCGCCCACCGCCACCAGCACCACGTCGGCGTCGCGGGCGGCGACCAGGTTGGCCCACACGTCGCGGCGGCGCCGGGCCACCACGGCCAGGTCGCCCACCGCCCCGGGCACCAGCCGCCCCACCGGCACCCCCCAGGCCCGGGCCAGGGCGTCGCCCGGGGTGGCGGTCATCATGGCCACGATCTCGGCGTCGCCCAGGCCCCAGCCCTGGCGGTCGCTCCACAGGCGGGCCACCTTGGCCTCCCCCAGGAGGTTCTTGGTGCCCGACGGGCCCCAGTCGCTGCCCAGGGCCACCCCGACGCCGGCGGCCAGGGCGTCGGGCACGGCGGTGGTGGTGGCGTAGAGCCACAGGTTGGAGGTGGGGGACCACACCACCGTGCCCGCCGTGGTACCCGGCGGGGGATCGGCGACGGCCCGCCAGCGGATGAAGGCGTTGGCGTCGAGGGCGGTGGCGTGGATGGCCACGAAGCTGGGGTGCAGGCAGCTCCACCCCGGCCCCGACAGGTCCTCGAAGTCCCCGGCGGCGGCCGAGCCGGGCCGGCCCTCGGCCAGGTGGTAGACGAACGAGCGGCCGCTGCGCAGCACCTCGAGGGCCCGCCGGCGCAGCTCGGCCCGGGGCAGGGTGCGCAGCGACACCGACACCGGGTCGGCCAGGGGTCCGAGCTGGTCGTCGTCGACCGAGCGCACCAGGCGGTTGGTGGGCGGGCGGCTGAGCGACGGCCAGCCCTGGACGGTGGTGGTGCCCCCGGCCAGGGCCCGCACCTGGACGTAGGCCAGCAGCGACTCGGGGGCGGCGTTGGCCAGGGTCCACGCCGGCCACGCCACCGACGGGCCGTAGCTGGAGCGGTTGGGCCAGATGCCGCGGTGGGCGAAGGGGGCGGGCTCGCCGGGGTGGGCCCACAGGGGCAGGGTGTTGTAGCCCAGGTGGGAGTGCAGGTCGACCAAGCCGGGGTGGACCACGGCGTCGCCCACCTCCACCACGGGGGCGGCCCCGAACCCCGACGGCGCCCGCTGGCCCCGGCGGGTGACGGCGTCGACCAGCCCGTCGTCGCCCAGCCACACCCGCCCGGCGAAGTGCTCCTCCTCGGCCCCGGGGGCCATGGGGGCCACCCGCCCGGCGATGACCAGCGCCACGTCCGCCCTCCTCGCCCCGAGGCTACCGGGGCTCAATCGCCCGGGCGGTTCGCCTGCGGGAGGGCTTCGCCCCGGCGGCCCCATCCCCGAGCCCGACCCGCCGCCCGGCGTGGCGGCGTGGATGCGATCGCTCGAGCCTGGGCGTGGCGACGCCCCATCGGTGAGCCGGGAGGGGCTGACCGCCACCCCGTCGCCGGGGCGAGGCCGAGGGGACCGGCATCGGCGTGCGGGTGCGCAGGCCCACCGCATCCGGCACGGCCGCTGAGCCCCGACACGACGAACGGCCCCGGCCCGGCCCCTTCGCCATCCCCGGAGTCGAAGGCCGCCATTGCTAGCCTCCGGGTCGTCACGTGTTGCTCTGATCGTC
>JBKHXC010000528.1:0-5444 GCA_046566225.1 Acidimicrobiia bacterium | reverse complement strand
CCCTTGCCGCCGCAGGCGGCCCCCCCGGCTGCCGGCCGGGAGGACAGGGCGGAGGCCGGCGGCTTCGCCGCCCGGCCGGAGCACCGCCGGCTCGGCTCGGAACCTCTGGTTCCGAGTCGATTCTCCTCACAAGCAGCCGTCGGAGTACTCGACCTCGGGAAGGCGGCCGGCGCGCAGCGCCGTCACCCTGCGGCCGTCGGTCTCGGCGACGAGGCGGTAGCCCTCGTCGCCGGGCGCCTCGGGGATGAGGGTGAGGTAGCGCCCGCCGACCAGGTAGTCGTGGTCACCGGTGGCCAGGCGGTCGCCGTAGCGTCGCTGCGCCTCGGCCTCGGTCTGGCCCAGGGCCAGGCCCTCCGGCGTCCGGGTCGGACCGGCGGTGACGTCGGTGCGGGTCACCACGCCGCGGGCCACGAGGAAGGCGATCCCGTCGAAGCCCGACGCCGGGGCGTACATGGCGCAGTCCTCGTCGGGTGGGGAGATCACCGGCGTCAACCGCCGGCCCAGTGCGGCGGACGCCTCGTCGACGGTCATGCCGACCCGCACGGGGCCGAAGCCCCGCAGCTCGAGCCGGTAGTCGGCCTCCGGCGGGGCGGTCGTGGAGGTGGTGGAGCCGGTCGTCGGCACCGTGCCGGCGGCGGCGGTCGTGGTCGTCGCCGGAGCGGCCTGCCGGTCGCCGGCGCCCGACGAGCAGGCGGCGACGGCCACGGCGACGGCGGCCCACCGGGCGGGGCCGATTCGGCGACGGGCCATGCCCACATGCTGCCCCGCCGGGGGTGGCCCCGGCTACGGGTTGCGCAGCATGCGCCGCAGCCGGGGACCGAGCCAGGGCCGGCGCCCCCAGGCCACCAGCCGGCCGCCGGCGATGGCCCGCCACTGGCTGGCCCGGCCCCACATGACCTCCAGCAGGGCGGCGGGGTCGGCCGAGACCCGGCAGTCGACGGCGCCGCCCCACGGGGGCCCCACGTGCACGGCGCCGTGGTCGAAGCGCAGCCGGAACGCCCCGCCGCCGCGCAGCTCGACCTGGTAGACCGCCCGTACGCCGCCGGCGCGGGCCTGGTCGACCAGCGCCGTGGGGGGCAGGGCGGCGAGGACGGGGACGAAGAAGCCCTCGATGATCAGCGCCGCCGAGCGCCGGTCGATCGCCCACCGGCGGCCGTCGGCCCGGGCGACGTCGGCTCCGTGCATCACCGTCTCGTTCAGCAGGTGACCGGCCAGGGCCCCCAGCGGCACGGTGGTCCCCTGCACGATCCACGGGCGGGGCTCGTGGGGGTCGAGCCCGGCGCAGCCGGCGAGGAACTCCTCGGCCCGTTGCTCGATCCGGCCGGCGATCACCGTGAGGTCCCGCTCGGGGTCGGACCGCACGCCGTCCCTCGTCACCGCCGCCAGGTCCCACAGGTCGGCGATCGGCGACGGGCCGGCCAGGAGGTCCGTGCCGGGCAGGACGTCGGCGGCGGCGGACGGGTCGCGCCGCGCCAGGCCGGACACGACGGCCCACGCCTGCGACAGGTGCACGGCGACCTCGGCGGCGGTCCACTCCCCCACGGCAGGTGCCGCCGGGCGGCCCACCGTGCGCAGCACGCCCACCGTCCGGTCGACCTCGCGGCCGAGGGCGTCGTGCACCGCGGCCCAGTCCGCCGCCACCGGCCTCGCCTCCATGCCCCCGACGCCTCCCCTGCCGTCCGAACGTAGGTTAACGCTGTTCTGTTCCTCGCGCCGCGCTTCTGGGCGATCCCCCTGTCGCATCGGCGGCGGCCGCCGTACCCTGGGATGGAGCACGTGGAAGGGGTGAGGCCATGCGCCGTTACCTCCTGGTCTCCAACCAGACGCTGTCGAGCGACGCCCTGGTGGAGAAGGTCCGATCGTGCCTGGCCGCCGGCCCCTGCCGGTTCCACCTGGTGGTCCCCGCCACGCACACGCACGACCACCTCACGTGGACCGAGGGCCGCGACCGGGCCCTGGCCCGCCGGCGCCTCGACGCCGCCCTCGAGCGCCTGCGCGACCTGGGCGCGGACGCCGACGGCGAGGTCGGCGACGCCCGCCCCCTGGACGCCATCGCCGACGCCCTGCGGGACCAGCCGCCGTTCGACGAGATCATCCTGGTGACCCTCCCGCCGGGGCTGTCCCGGTGGCTCCGCCAGGACCTGCCCCACCGGGCCGAGCGCCGCTTCTCGCTCCCCCTCACCCACCTGGTCGCCGAGCCCGTCGGCGCCTGAGCCGGCCGGCCCCCGCCGGGCCCCGGCCGGCCGGGGTCACGAGGCGGCGAGCGGGGTGACCGGGCGCGGGTACGCCGGGGCGTCCTCGAACTGGGTCCGGTGGAGCTCGGCGTAGCGCCCCCCGGCCGCCAGCAGCTCGGCGTGGGTGCCCCGCTCGACCACCCGGCCGTCCTCCACCACCAGGATGGCGTCGGCCTCCCGGACGGTGGACAGCCGGTGGGCGATCACCAGGGCGGTGCGGCCCTCCAGGGCGTCGGCCAGGGCCGCCTGGACCGCCGCCTCCGACGTGGAGTCGAGGTGGGCGGTCGCCTCGTCGAGGATGACCACCCGGGGCCGGGCCAGCAGGAGCCGGGCGATGGTGAGCCGCTGGCGCTCGCCGCCGGAGAGGCGGTACCCGCGCTCGCCCACGACGGTGTCGAGGCCATCGGGCAGCGACGCCACCAGGTCGGCCAGGCGGGCCCGGCGCAGAGCGTCCCACAGCTCGTCGTCGGACGCCCGGGGACGGGCGAAGCGCAGGTTCTCCCGGATGGAGTCGTGGAAGAGGTGGCCGTCCTGGGTCACGACGCCGAGCGCCTCCCGGATGGACTCGAAGGTGAGGTCGCGCACGTCCACGCCCGACAGGCGCACGGCGCCGCCGTCCACGTCGTAGAGGCGGGCCGCCAGCGCGGCGATGGTGGACTTGCCGCTCCCCGACGACCCGACCAGGGCGACCAGCCGCCCGGGCTCGACGCGGAACGACACGCCGTGGAGGACCTCGGCGCCGGTGGAGGTGTCCAGCGTCGCCACGTCCTCCAGCGACGCCAGCGACACCTTGTCGGCCGACGGGTAGGCGAAGCGCACGCCGTCGAGCTCGACCGACACGGGCCCGTCCGGGAGGCGGCGGGCGTCGGGCTTCTCGGTGATGAGCGGCGGCAGGTCGAGCACCTCGAAGACCCGCTCGAAGCTGACCAGGGCGGCCATGGCGTCCACCCGGGCGCTGGCCAGGGCGGTGAGCGGGGCGTAGAGGCGGGTGAGGAGCAGGGCCAGGGTGACGACCGTCCCCGGCTCCAGCCGCCCCCGCAGCGCCATCCACCCGCCGAGGCCGTAGACCAGGGCCAGGGCGAGGGCCGACACCAGCGACAGGGCGGTGAGGAACACCCACTGGCCCATGGCCGTGCGCACGCCGATCTCCGCCACCCGGCGGGCCCGCTCGGCGAACTGGGCCTCCTCGTGGTCCGGCCGGCCGAACAGCTTCACCAGAGTGGCGCCGGGGGCCGAGAAGCGCTCGGTCATCTGGGTGGTCATGGCGGCGTTGTGGTCGGCCGCCTCCCGCTCCAGGCGGGCCAGGCGCCCGCCCATGCGCCGGGCGGGGACCACGAACACCGGGAACAGCAGCAGGGCCAGCCCGGTGATCTGCCACGACAGGCGCACCATCACGGCCAGGGTGAGCAGGAGGCCGATGACGTTGGTGACGACGCCCGACAGCGTCCAGGTGAACGCCCGCTGGGCCCCGATCACGTCGTTGTCCAGCCGGCTCACCAGGGCTCCGGTGCGGGTCCGGGTGAAGAAGGCGATGGGCATCCGCTGCACGTGGGCGAACACGGCGCGGCGCAGGTCGAGGATCAGACCCTCGCCGATGCGGGACGACTGCCACCGCTCGGCGATCCCCACGGCGGCGTCGAGCAGGGCCAGAACGGCGATGACCAGGGCCAGGCCCACCACCTTCCCCTCGCCGCGCCCGTCGATGATGGCGTCCACCACCTGGCCGGCGAGCACGGGGCTGGCCACGGTCAGGACGGCGCCCACCACGCTGAGGGCCAGGAAGGCGGCCAGCTTGCGCCGCTGCGGGCGGGCGAAGGCCCAGATGCGCCCGAGCGTCGCCCTGGTCAACGCCCGGCGCGGCTGGTCGGCCTGCATGGCGCTCTCCAGGGCCATCCAGTGGCCGAACCCCATGTCCATCCGTTCGTCCTCCTGCCTCTCCGGGCCACCGACGGGCCGGCTGGGCAAGTCTGCTACTTCGAGTTAACTTGAGGTCAAGGGATTGTCGAGGCGTTGCCGGGAGACCGCCGTGGGGGAGCTCACCATCGGGGCATTGAGCGAGCGGACGGGCGTGGCGGCGTCGGCGCTGCGCTTCTACGAGGCCGGGGGGCTCATCACGTCCACCCGCACGCCCGGAGGCCAGCGCCGCTACCGGCGCGACGCCGTCCGGCGGGTGTCGTTCGTGCGGGTGGCCCAGCAGGTCGGGCTCTCGCTGGCGGAGATCCGGGAGGCCCTCTCGTCGCTGCCCGCGGGCCGCACCCCCGACCGGCGGGACTGGGAGCGGCTGTCGCGGTCGTGGCGGTCCCGGCTGGACGCGCGCATCGCCCTGCTCGAAGCCCTGCGGGACCGCCTGGACGGCTGCATCGGATGCGGGTGCCTGTCGCTCGCCGTGTGCCGCCTGGCCAACCCGGGCGACGTGGCCGGCGAGGCTGGGCCGGGCCCCCGCTACCTGGTCCCGGAGTGAGATCCGCTCACGCCCGGGGGGGCGGGCCGTAGCCCGCACGACTCGCCCAGGGGGCAGACCCGGGGCGCGGCCTGGCCGAGCACGTCGAGCCCGAACCGGCGCATCTCCTCCGACCGGGCGGCCGGGTCGCCCGTCTCGCGCAGCACCTCGGCCATGGCGAGGAGCGATCCCCCCGTCTCCAGCATGTGCTCGGTGGTGGCGAGCATGGCGGCCTTGACCTCGCCCCATCCCACGGTGCCGGTGCCGGCCTCGGAGCGGAAGGTGATGCCGGTCTCGTCGATGGCGGTCACGTCGACCGTCACCACCCGCCCGTCGTCGTACGTGATGCCGGCGGTGAAGCCGATGGCGTCCACCGCCCCATCATCGCCCGCCGCCGGGCCGGGCGCGCCGGCGCGGGCGAGGAGCGGGCGCGCGACGCTGGAGCGATGGGCGTCGCCGGCGAGATCGTGTGCGTGGACTGCGGCGGCCCGTGCCGGCGGGCGCCGGCGGGCACGCCGGAGGGCGGGTGGCGGCCGGGCGACGTCGTCAGCTACCGCTGCCGCGACTGCGCCGACGTGTGGTACCTGGAGGTGGACGCCGACGACATCGACGTCGCCCCCGGTCGGTGACGCCCGGTAGGAGGCCGGTCAGTCCTCGAACAGCTCGCTGAGGAACGACGTCCGCTTCTTCTTCTTCCGGTACGGCGAGGGCGAGCGGTCGTCGTACCGGTCGTCGTACCGGTCGTCGTCGCGGTCGGGGCGCCCGGCCGG
>JBKHXC010000527.1:0-4293 GCA_046566225.1 Acidimicrobiia bacterium | reverse complement strand
CGGCCGGGCGACCTGGTGGCCCGCCTGGGCGGCGACGAGTTCGCCCTCCTCCTCGACCGGGTCCCCGAGCCGGGCGTCGCCCTGGGCGTGGCCCGGCGGGCGGTGTCGGCGCTGGCCACGCCGGTGGAGGTCTCCGGGTCCTGGGTGCGGGTGGGGGCCAGCGCCGGGCTGGCCATGCGCCACGACGGCAGCGACGCCGACAGCCTCATGCGCGAGGCCGACACGGCGATGTACTCGGCCAAGGGCCACGGCAAGAACCGGGTCGAGGCCTACGACCCGGCGGTCCACCCGCCGGTGGCTCCCCGCCCCGCCGGCGGGGGTGGCGCGGCGGGCGGCGGCGGGGCGGCGGTCGGCGCCGGGCCGCCCGGCCCGCCGGCGGGCTGAACGGCCCGACGCCGGCACCCGCGCCATGATCTGCGGGTGAGCCGCCCCCTCCGGCCGATCCGCCGTCGCCCGCCGATCCGCCCGTGACCGGCGCCCGGCGGTGACCGGCCTGGCCTGGCTGACGAGCACCCGCGACCTGCGGTGGCGGTGGCGGCGCTTCCTGATCGGCGTGGCGGGCACCGCCCTCACCCTGGCCATCACCCTGCTGCTCTCGGGGTTCCGTGAGGGCTTCGACCTCGAGGTGGCCACCAGCGTCGCCAACCTGGGCGCCGACGGGTTCGTGGTCACCGCCGGCGCCCCCGGGCCCTTCACCACCATCTCGGTGCTGGACGTCTCGGCCGCCCGGGCGGTGGCCCGCCTGCCGGGCGTGCGGGCCGCCGATCCGGTGGTCACGGCCCGCCACGCCATCGACTCGCCGCCCCGCCTCGACGTCTACCTGGTCGGCGCCCGCCCCGGCGGCCTCGGCACCCCGCCGGTGCGCCGCGGCCGGCCGGTCGAGCGCCCCGGCGAGGCGGTGGTGGACGGGCGGTCGGAGCGGGGGATCGGCGACCGCTTCACCGTGGCCGGCCGCCCGTTCACCGTCGTCGGCACCGTCCGGGGAGCGTCGGTGTGGGGCGGCGTGCCCAGCGTCTACATCACCCTGGCCGACGCCCAGGAGATCGTGTTCGCAGGCCGGGACGTGGCCACCACCGTGCTCACCCGGGGTCGCCCGGGAGCCGACCTGCCGGGGACCCGCACGCTCACGCCCGGCCAGGCGCGGGACGACTTCCTCCGCCCCCTGGCCAACGCCATCGCCTCCATCGACCTGCTGCGCTTCATGCTGTGGACGGTGGCCGCCGCCATCATCGGCTCCGTCCTGTACATCTCCGCCATCGAGCGCACCCGGGAGTTCGCGGTGTGCAAGGCGTTCGGGGCGGCCGGCTCGGACCTGGTGGCGTCCCTCGGCGTCCAGGCCCTGGCGCTGACCGGGATGGCCGCCGTCGCCGCCCTGGTGCTGGCCCGCCCCCTGGCCGGGCTGTTCCCCGCCGTCATCTCGCTCCCGGCGGCGACGGTGGCCCTGCTGTTCGCGGTGGCGGTCGTCGTCGGGGTGGTCGGGAGCCTGGCCGGCGCCCGGCGCGCCCTCGTCGTCGACCCGGCCTCGGCCTTCGGCGGTCCGTGAGCGACCTCCGCGTCAGGCGGCTCACCGTGGAGTACCGGTCGGCCGCCGAGGTGCTGCGCCCCCTCGACGGCTTCGACCTCGACGCCGCCCACGGCTCGCTCGTCGCCGTCATGGGCCCCAGCGGGTCGGGCAAGACCACGCTGCTGTCGTGCCTGGGCGGCATCCTGACCCCGGCGTCGGGGACCATCCGGGTGGGCGACCGGGAGGTCACCTCCATGGAGCGCCGCCAGCTCGTCGCCTACCGGCGCAGCACGGTCGGCATCGTGTTCCAGGCGTTCAACCTGATCGCCGGCCTGACCGCCCTGGAGAACGTCATGGCCCCCCTCCTGGCCGCCGGCCGGCGCCGGCGCCCGGCGGCGGAGCGGGCGGCCGGGCTGCTGGCCGGGATGGGCCTGTCCGACCGGGCCGGCCACCGCCCGGGGGCGCTGTCGGGCGGCGAGCAGCAACGGGTGGCCATCGCCCGGGCGCTGGCGGCGGACCCCCCGCTCCTCCTGGCCGACGAGCCCACCGCCCACCTCGACCGGGCCCAGGTCGACGGGATCCTCGCCCTGCTGCGCGCCGCCGTCGGCCCCGGCCGCCTGGCCGTGGTCGCCACCCACGACGAGCGGGTGGCCGCCGCCGCCGACCGGGTGGTGGAGCTGGCCGCCGGCGCCCCGCCGCCGTGATCCACGTCACGGCCTCGACGCCCGCTCCCACCCGGCCTCGCCCGCTTAGCGGCGCTGACCGCCGGGTAGGTACGGGAGCACGAAGCAACGCCCCGCCGACACCAACGGAGGTGCCCGAATGGGAACCGTGCGCAAGTCGATCACCGTCGATCTCCCCGTCAACACCGTCTACAACCAGTGGACGCAGTTCGAGGAGTTCCCCCAGTTCATGGAGGGCGTCGAGTCGGTGACCCAGCTCGACGACACCCGCCTGCACTGGGTGGCCGAGATCGGGGGCACCCGCCGCGAGTGGGACGCCCAGATCATCGACCAGACGCCGGACCGCCGGATCGCCTGGCAGGCGATCGGGGGCAAGACCAACGCCGGAGCGGTCACCTTCCAGCCCGCCGGTCCCCAGCAGACCAGGGTCGAGCTGGAGATCGACTACGAGACCGAGGGCATGAAGGAGAAGGCGGGCGACGCCCTGGGCGTGGTGGACCGCCGGGTCGAAGGCGACCTGGAGCGCTTCAAGAACTTCATCGAGTCCCGCGGCGTCGAGACCGGCGCCTGGCGGGGCGAGGTCTGACCGCCGCCTGACCCCCTCCCCCCGGACGGAGGCGCCCCACCACGGGGCGCCTTCGCCGCGCCCCGGGTGGGCCGGGGCGCGCCCACTGTTACGGCTCGGTTCCGATCCCCGCACGCCGGGGGGCCGCCGCCGTCAGCGCTTCGTCGCCCGCCGTTGACGCGGCGGCAACGGCCGCCACACAGCCGTGGGGTTGGCTGGAGCCCATGGCCGGACGACGCCCCCACCCGGTCGGCTTCCCGCCGGTCCCCGACCCCGGCCCCCCGCCGGCGGGGACCGGCCGGACCGCCCGCCGACCGGTCGCTCCGGCCGGCGCCCCCGCCGGCTCCGGCACCGCCGCCGGAGCCCGCGGGCGCGCCGCGACTGGCGCCGGGAGCGCGACCAGGTGACGGCCCGCCGCACCGTCGTGGTGGCCGGCCACGGCATGGTCGGGCACAAGCTGGTCGAGGTCCTGGTGGAGCGGGGCGCCACCGCCGAGTGGGACGTCGTGGTGTTCTGCGAGGAGCCCCGCCCCGCCTACGACCGGGTCGGCCTGAGCTCGTGGTTCGCCGGCACGACGGCCGAGGAGCTCTCCCTGGTGGCGCCCGGCTTCTTCGACGCCGCCGGCCTGGAGCTCCACCTCGGCGACCCGGTGGCGTCCATCGACCGCCAGGCGGGCAGGGTCGTCTCCCGGCGGGGGAGGGCCGTGGACTACGACGCCCTGGTGCTGGCCACCGGGTCGTACCCCTTCGTCCCGCCGGTGCCCGGAAAGGACCTGCCCGGATGCCACGTGTACCGCACCCTGGACGACCTGGAGTCCCTCCGGGCCGACGCCGCCGGCCGGCGGGTGGGCGCCGTCGTGGGCGGGGGCCTGCTGGGGCTGGAGGCGGCCAACGCCCTGCGCCGGCTGGGCCTGGAGACCCACGTCGTCGAGTTCGCCCCGAGGCTGATGCCGGTCCAGGTCGACGACGGCGGCGGCGCTGCCCTGCGCCGGCGCATCGAGGACCTGGGGGTGCACGTCCACACCGGCATGGCGACCTCGGAGGTGGTGGCCGGCCCGGACGGGCGGGCGTCTGCCCTGCGCTTCGCCGGCGACGGGGCCGACGACCTGGCCGCGGACGTGGTGGTGTTCTCGGCCGGCATCCGCCCCCGCGACGACCTGGCCCGGGCCGCCGGCCTGGACGTGGGCGAGCGGGGCGGGGTGGTGGTCGACGAGGCGTGCCGGACCCCCGACCCCCGCATCTACGCCATCGGCGAGTGCGCCCTCGCCCAGGGCCGCACGTGGGGGCTGGTGGCGCCCGGCTACGCCATGGCCCGCGTCGTGGCCGACCGCCTCCTGGGGGGCGACGCCGTGTTCGCCGGCGCCGACCTGTCCACCAAGCTCAAGCTGATGGGCATCGACGTCGCCAGCTTCGGCGACGCCTTCGCCGCCACGCCGGGCGCCGAGTCCATCGTGTTCTCCGACCCGGTGGCCAACGTCTACAAGCGGCTGGTGGTCGACGCCGGCGGCACCCGGGTGCTGGGCGGGATCCTGGTGGGCGACG
>JBKHXC010000526.1:0-5658 GCA_046566225.1 Acidimicrobiia bacterium | reverse complement strand
GGCGCTACCGGCGGCTGCGCTGTCGGGGCCGCTCCCGGGCGGGCCCGCCGGTGATCGGGGCGGGAAGGGTGCCGGCGTCGGCGGGGACGGCCGGCGGCGGCCAGCCGGTACCGCCGGCGGAGGCCAGCGGGTGCGGCGGGGTCGCCGCCGGCGTGTCGGGCTCCACCGAGCGGAGCAGATCGGGCGCCACCAGGCGCACGAGGTAGCGGAACGGGCGAAGCGAGCGGGGCCCGGCCAGCAGGAGCCCGGCGTCGATGCGACGGGCGACGTCGGGGTCGACACCGACGGTGGCCACCACGGCCGCCCCGAGCACGGCGGCCACGTCGGCGCCGCCGAGGGCCCGTCCCGGCTCGGACAGCACCACCACGCCGTCGGGCCGCCACGGCGCCTCGACGGCGCAGCGCAGGGCGAGGTAGCACGGGCCTCGCACCACCAGCCACCGCCGGGTCCCCGGCGCCGGCCGGCCGGGCCAGTCGTCACCCAGCTCGTCGAGTCGGCCCAGGTCCTCGACCACCACGGTGCCTGGCGGTGCCACCCCCGGGACGACGAGATGGAGCTGGGGGGTCAGGGCCTGCGGCCCGCTGCCGGGCGCCGCGCCGGCCATGGCGGCCAGGTCGTCCGGTCGGGTGGAGCACACCGCCGCGGGGCGGTGCTCGGCCACCAGGGCGGCCAGCGCCAGGGCGACCGTGGTGGTCCCCTGGCCGCCCTTGGCCCCGACCACCTGGTGGCGCACGGCGCCGACCGGGACCACCTGGGCGGGCGGCCGCTCGCCGCGCGGGCCTGGGTCGGGGGATGCGTGGGGGCCGGGTGCGCAGGTCATGCGGCGGCCTCCTTGGAGTCGGCGGTCGTGCGCAGGGTGGAGAGGTCGGGCTTGATGGCGGCCCGGGCCGACAGTCGCCGCTCGGCGAACCACGGCACGGCCCGCACGTGGGCCGGCGGGAGGGTGCCGTGCACCAGCAGGGCGTCGCCGGGGCGCATCTGGCGGGCCATGTGGGGCGGCACCAGCGGCTCGCGGGAGGTGGCCACCTGCTCGGAGCGCCGCCCCTCGGCCGCGTCGGACCGGCTGCGGGTCTCCACCTCCACGTCGCCCAGCACGGCGGCCAGATAGCGGAAGGCCGAGGGGTCCGACAGGCCGGTGTAGAAGAGCTTGGAGCGGTGGTTGGTGAGGATCGAGTCGGCCTGGGCGCCGTAGGCGGACTCGAGCTGGGCGATCGACTGCCACACGGTGACCAGCACCACGCCCAGTCCGGCCAGGGTCGACGCGTACTCGGGCAGGGCCCGCAACGGCGTGTTGGCCGCCTCGTCGATGACGATGAGCAGGGGCGGGTCGAGGGGCCTGCCGGTGGCCGCCACCCGCAGGAAGATCTGCTTCACCAGGTCGTTGAGCAGGCCGCCGAAGGCCGGCGCCAGGCGGGCCTGGTCCTCGATGGGGGCGCACAGGTACAACGTGTTGGGGCCGCCCAGCAGCCAGTCCAGGCTGACGCCCCGGCCCTTGGAGGCGGCGGCCACGCCGGGATCGGCCCACGGCCACACCACCGTCTGGGCGGTGGCGTAGACGGAGGAGCGGGTCTCCTCCTCCATCTCCCAGACGCTCATCACCGCCTGGGAGGCCCGGCCCGCCTCTTCCGCCACGGCCGGGTCCGGATCGGCCAGCAGCCGGGTGAACCCGAGCTGCACGTCGCCCGGCGCGTCCTCCCGGGGGCGGTCCTGGGTCATGACCCACTCGCACACCCGGGCCATGTCCTGGCCGGTGCGGGCGGCCACGAACAACAGGCCCGACAGCAGGATCTCGGCCTGGGCCAGCCAGAAGTCGAGGCTGCCCTTGACCGCTTCGGATTTCGGGGCCGCCTCGCACAGCGCCCGGGCCGCCCGCTGGGCGCCGAGCACGGATCCGGCCGCCCGCAGCGGCGACCACGACGCGGAGGCCGCGCCGGTGGTGCCGGTCGGGTCGTAGACGAGGACGTCGCCCTGGCGCCGGCGCCACCCGGCGGTGGTGGCCAGCAGGTCGGCCTTGACGGAACTGAGCACGGCCGGGCCGTCCCAGCACAGGATGCCGCTCACCGCGGCGGTGGTCTTGCCCGACCGCGACGGGCCGATGAGCGCCACCGCCCCCCGGTCGCCCTGGTGGCGCCACCGGCGCCGGCGCGTCGTGGGCGCCACCTCGGTGGCCAGGCGGTCCCGGCCGGCGCGCCCGAGCAGGAACCGGCCGGGGTGGGAGCGGCCGACGACGAGTGGACGCAGGTCGGAGGCGGTGGCGAAGCGGGCCCGGGCGTCGACCCCGAGCGGGCGGCGCGGCACGGTGCCCACCCGGGAGCGCAGGACGGCCCGGGCCACGGCGGCGACCGCCGCCAGCGTGGCCAGCGCCACCGCGGCGGTGGCGGCCCAGTAGCCCACCGGGCCCGGGAGGACCCCGGCAGGGACCTCCGGCCAGGCGTCGGCCGGGCGGGACAGGTGGTGCGGCAGGCGTCCGGCGGCGCCCAGGGCGTCGCCCAGGTCGGCGTGCAGCTGCGAGCCGGCGGCGGCGGCCGCCACCCAGGCGCCGGCCCACACCACCCCTCCCACGAGGGCGAGGGCGGCGGCGCCGGCCACCAGGAGCAGCTCCAGCGGGGACAGGTCGTGGCGATCCATGACCACCTACGCCGCCGAGCCGGCGAAATCTCGCGAGGAAACTTCGCGAGATTTCCGCCCCCCGCCGGCCTACCTCGCAGAACGAACCATCCGATGCGGGAGGAGAGCGGCGTGGGAGCGATCTACGACGACCTGGAGGGCCACGAGGGCTACGGCGCCAGCCAGCCGGGGGAGGGCGCAACGGGCGAGGTGCTGGTGGCCGCGTGCCGGTGCGGATGGACCGGCGGCGCCCACCCGGACACCGAGGACGGCTACGACGAGTTGCTCGACGACTGGGACCGCCACCACGCCCGGCCCCTGCTGGCACGCACGCTGCCCGCCGCGGTGGCCGACATCGTCGCCGAGGCGCGCCGGGCCCTCGTCGCCGCCTCGGCCGAGCGCCCGCAGGCGGCGCTGGCGGCGGCGGAGGACCTCGCCCGGTGGGCAACCGAGTTGGCCGACCGGGCCCGGGCCGCGATCGGCGTCCCCGAGCCGGCCCGCCGGTCCGGACCCGCCGCGGGCCGACGCCGGTAGGCGGCGCCGATCCCGCGAGCCCAGGCAAGGCCACCGGACAGGAAGGAGGAACGCCGATGAGTGGTGGCGAGGAGCGGCCCGAGGGCGCCGCCGGAGAGGTGCTGCGCCGGGGACGGCGGGCGGCGGTGCGCTACGAGGTGCACCGGGGTGATGGCTGCAGGTGGGAGCTGGGGTGGGACCCGGCCATGGAGACCTACTTCGCGCAGCGCTTCGGCGATCCCGACGCGGACGTCGTCTCCGACGAGATGACCGTGTGGGCGGGAACCCGGCCGGGCGAGCACCCGAGCGTCGACTCGCTGGAGGCCGAACTCTGCTGGGACGTGGTCGAGTGGGTGCGCGCCGAGCTGGAGGCGGACCGGGCCGCCTGGCCGACCCGGGCCTCGGTCGGGCTCGGCGATCGCGGTGACGCCGCGGCGTGGGCGGCGGCCACCGAGGCCCTGGCGCGGGCGGCCGAGGTCGACCGCGAGATGCGTTCCCGCCCCCTTCCGCGCTCCCGGCACCGCTGCCGGCGCCATGGGTAGCGACACCGCCCGACCGGCGGGCAGGGAAATCCTCCGGCTTCTCCGCGAGATCTCGGGCCGTCGACGGCATTGCCCCGGCGAGATCCAGCGAGGAGGACGACCGTGGACGCGCGACGAGCGAGGAGGGCACCGTGCGGGGGCGCCGGGGAGCTGCGGCGGCCCGGCTGCCCAGCGGCGGGGCAGGCCGGCACACCAGCGCAGGTTGGAGCGCCACGGTGAGCGGCCTCGGCCTCGTCGCCGTCGACTACGCCCGGAGGGGGTGGCGGGTGTTCCCGTGCCACGCGCCGGCGGAGGGCGCGTGCAGCTGCGGCGCCGGCGACTGCCCCAGCCCTGCCAAGCACCCTCGCACCCGCCGCGGCCTGCACGACGCCAGCGCCGCCGAGGATGTCGTGGCCCGCTGGTGGCGGCGCTGGCCGGGGGCCAACGTCGGCCTGCGCACGGGCGACGGCCTGGTCGTCGTCGACGTCGATCCGGCGCACGGGGGCGCCGACTCCCTGGCCGCCCTCGAGGCGGACCACGGCGCCCTCCCGGCGACGGCCACCGTGCGAACTGGCAGCGGCGGGTTGCACGTGTACTTCCGCCACGACGGGCCGCTGCGCAACAGCGCCGGCGCCCTCGGGCCCGGCCTCGACGTGCGCGCCGATGGCGGCTACGTGATCGCGCCCCCGAGCTGGCACGTGGCCGGTGCCCCCTACCGCTGGACGTCCACGGCGCCGCTGGCCCCGCTGCCCGGCTGGGTGCTCGGCCGCCTGACCCGCCCGGCGCCGCCCCGGCCGGTTGCGGCCCCGCCGAGCGTGCCGGCCGGTGCGGCGGCATCGGCGTGGGCGGCCGCCGCGCTGGCCGGCGAGGTCGACCGGGTGGTCACGGCGGCCGAGGGCCAGCGCAACCACACCCTCAACCGCGCCGCGTTCGTGCTCGGCCAGGTCGTCGGCGGCGGTCACCTCGACGCCGCCGAGGTGGCCGACCTCCTCGAGCGGGCGGGCGAGGCCGCCGGGCTCGGTGCCCGGGAGGCGGCCGCCACCGTGGCCAGCGGCCTGGCCGCCGGCGCGCGTTGGCCCCGCCACCCTCGCCAGCGCCCGGCACCGGGCGCGCCCACTGCCGGTCGGGAGAGGACTGAGGCGGCGGGTGCGACCCCGCCGGCGGGCGTGTCGCTCGACGCCTACGTCGAGCAGTGCGCGGCGCGCCTGTGGCGCCCGGACGGCGAGAACGCCCGCCGGTGGCTGGGCGTCGACCGCGGTCTGCCCGACGAGGTGCTCGCCGTCAACCGGGTCGGTGCCGATCCGGGCGCCCCGCGCCAGGCCCGTCCCGCCAGCGTGGCGGAGGTGGGGCCGGCGGTGGTGGTCCCGGCGCTCGACGGCGGCCGGCTCGTCGCCGTCCACCTCCGGCCGCTGGCCGCAACCGGCCGCCCGGCCAGCTCGCATCCGGGTGCCGTCGTCGTGCAGCCTCCGACGGCGCGAGGCCCGTGCGTGGTGGTGACCGACGACGTGGTCGACGCCCTGTCCGCCAGCGCCGGCGGCTACCGGGCCGCCGCCGTCCAGTCCGGCGCGGACAGGGCGATGGTGGCGGCCCTCCTGCGCCTCGGTGCGCCGCTGGTGCTCGCGGTGGAAGAGGGCAGCGGTGCAGCCGAGGACCTCGGGGACGGGTTGGTGGCGGCCGGCGCCCGCGTCGCCCGGCTTGTCCCGCCCGGTCCGGGCCTCAACGCCCAGATGCTGGGCTCCCACGACTGGCCGCGGGAGCTGGCGGGCGCCCTTCGCTGCGCCTGGGCCTGCCAGCACCGGTCGCGCCGCCTCGTCCGGTAGGGCGGCCGGCGCCGGTGGGCCGGACGACGCTCTGGTCCGGCCGCCCTCAGCCAGCCTCGGCGCCCCCGTGGGCGTCGCGGTACGCCTCGACCTCGGCGGTGCGCAGGCGGATCAGCCGGCCCATCTTGTACGCGGGCAGGCGGCCCTCGTCGATGAGGCGGTAGAGGGCGCGCAGCCCGACGCCGAGCCGGTCGGCC
>JBKHXC010000525.1:0-1789 GCA_046566225.1 Acidimicrobiia bacterium | reverse complement strand
CGACGACGCCAAGGTCTTCGACGAGACGGTCGAGTTCGTGGACCGCATCGAGGTGGACGCCGCCCACTTCTCGATCCTCACGCCGCTGCCGGGGACGCACACCTTCGCCCGTATGGCCGGCGAAGGGCGCATCACCAGCTACGACTGGGGCGAGTACGACCTGTACCACGCGGTGTTCGAGCCGGCCCGCATGACCCGCCAGCAGCTCCAGGACGGGCTGTGGCGGGCGTACCGGGGCTTCTACTCGGGGAGCCGGCGCTGGAAGCGCTGGAAGCGCCACGTCGGCATGCGGCTCCACCCGGTGGTCGGGACCACCATCAGCCTCACCAACGCCAACTACGCCCACCGCTTCAAGCCCCACCAGACGAACCGGCCCCGCTACGTGGCCGACCCCGCCGACCTGGAGGCGCTGCTCGTCACCAGCACGGCGCCGGCTTCCCAGGCCATCTCCACCGCCGTCGCCCAGTTCGTCGCCAAGCCCACCGCCCCCGCCGCCGCCGACTAGGGCGACCCCTCGTCCCCGCCCGGGGCGCCGGCGGGACGCCAGGCCGTACACTGCTGGCCATGTCGGAGCGTGGCCTCACCCACATCGACCCGCTGGGCCGGGCCCGGATGGTCGACGTCACCCCGAAGGAGCCCACGCACCGGCGGGCCGTCGCCCGCTGCAAGGTGCTCATGAAGCCGGAGACCACCGACATGGTGGCCACCAACGCCGTCACCAAGGGCGACGTGCTCGGCGTGGCCCGGGTGGCCGGCATCCAGGCGGCCAAGCGCACCGTCGACCTCATCCCGCTGTGCCACCAGCTCACCATCGGGTCGGTGTACGTCAACTTCACCATCGGCGACGACAGCGTGGAGGTCGAGGCCCAGGTGGAGACGGTGGACCGCACCGGGGTGGAGATGGAGGCGCTCACCGCGGCGGCGGTGGCCGCCCTGACCATCTACGACATGTGCAAGTCGTCGGACCGCACCATGGTCATCGGCGAGCTGGCGCTGTGGGAGAAGACCGGGGGCCGGATGGGCACCTGGCGCCGCCCCGCCCCCGAGGGCAAGGCCGTCACCGACCTCTGAGGGGGGATCGACTCGGAACCGGAGGTTCCGAGTCGAGCTGGCGGTGCTCCGGCCGGGCGGCGGAGCCGCCGGCCTCCGCCCTGTCCTCCCGGCCGGCAGCCGGAGGGGCCGCCTTCGGCGGCAGGGAGCGGCCGCCGGCGGTTCTCATCGTTCGCTGGTCCGACAGGGGCGGTGAGGGGCTCTGAGGGGGCGGCGCCGAACCGGCGTTCGCTCCACTGGCGCGACCGGCGCCGGGGTGCAAGGATGCGCCCGGCACACGTCCAGACCGGGCATCCACCGCTAGGGGGGGGCGGCGGAGGTACGGTCTCCGAGTTCACGAAAGCGGGTCGAGGAGCTCTTGACGATCGTGGTCCTTTTGATCCTTGCCGTGATCTGGGCGGTGGTCCTGGTGCCCCCGATGCTGCGGGCCCGGTCCGAGGCGAGGCCGGCCGACTCCATCGGCAACTTCCGCCACCAGCTCAGCGTCCTGCGGCGCACCGGTCCCGCCGTGGTGCCGCCGGCGCACCCCCTGCGCCTCTCCGGCTTCGCGGCAGCCGCGCCGGCACCGACCTACCGCATGGCCCGGAGCTACTCGCCGGAGGCCGCCCGCCGGGCCCGCACCATGAGGCGCCGGCGCGACGTGCTGTTCACGCTGGTGGCGGCCATGGCCCTCACCCTGCTGCTCGGGCTCCTGCCGCCGTTCCGGGCCGTGCTGTGGCTCCACGTGGCGTGCGACCTG
>JBKHXC010000524.1:0-2037 GCA_046566225.1 Acidimicrobiia bacterium | reverse complement strand
CTGATCGCGCCCCACACCCGGGCCCACCGCCCCGCTCCCCGTCGGGCGGCGGGGGCGGCGGGGCCGGCCGGGGGGGGCGGGGCGAGGGCAGGATGGCGTAGGCCTCCTCGCCCGGCTGGACCAGGTTGTACTGCTCCCGGGCCAGGCGCTCGATCTCGGCGTCGGTGTTGAGGCGCCGCACGAGGGCGGCCAGCTCGGCGTTCTCGTCGCTGAGCACCGCCAGGCGGCGCTCGGTGGCCTCCAGCTCGCGCTGCTGGGCCAGCCACGTCCGGGTGGGGAACACGGCGACGAAGAGGACGCCGATGCCGACCAGCGTCGCCACCAGCGCCCAGCCCCGCCGCCTCACTTCGCCTCCATCTGCTCGGCGATGGTGCGCCGCCCGGCGATGGCGACCGGCCCCCAGTACTCGGCGCCCTCCCCCAGGTCCTCCTCGATGCGCAGGAGCTGGTTGTACTTGGCCACCCGGTCGGAGCGGGCCGGCGCGCCGGTCTTGATCTGGCCGGCGTTGGTGGCGACGGCCAGGTCGGCGATGGTGACGTCCTCGGTCTCGCCCGAGCGGTGCGACACCACGCACGTGTAGCCGTAGCGGGTGGCCAGGCTCATGGCCTCCAGCGACTCGGTGAGCGTGCCGATCTGGTTGACCTTGACCAGGATGGAGTTGGCCACGCCCGAGCGGATCCCCCGCTCCAGGCGCTCGACGTTGGTGACGAACAGGTCGTCGCCCACCAGCTGGGTCCGGTCGCCCAGGGCAGCGGTCAGCCGGGCCCACCCGTCCCAGTCGTCCTCGGCCATGCCGTCCTCGATGGAGACGATCGGGTAGCGGTCGCACAGGTCGACCCAGAAGCCCACCATCTCGTCGGGCGTGAGCCGGCGGCCCTCGCCGGCCAGGTGGTAGGCGCCGTCGTGCCACAGCTCGGTGGTGGCGGGGTCGAGGGCCACCGCGACCTCCTCGCCCGGCACCCGGCCGGCCCGCTCGATGGCCTCGACCAGCAGGCGCACGGCGTCCTCGTTGTGGCCCAGGTCGGGGGCGAACCCGCCCTCGTCGCCCACCGCGGTGGACAGCTCGCGCTCCTCCAGAACGCCCCGCAGGGAGTGGTACACCTCGGTGCCCCACCGCAGGGCCTCGGCGAAGGAGGCGGCGCCCACCGGCACCACCATGAACTCCTGGAGGTCGACGTTGTTGGCGGCGTGGGCGCCGCCGTTGACCACGTTCATCATGGGCACGGGGAGCACGTGGGCGTTGGCGCCCCCCAGGTACCGGTACAGCGGCAGCTCGAGCTCGTCGGCGGCCGCCTTGGCCGTGGCCAGGGACACGCTGAGGACGGCGTTGGCGCCCAGGCGGCCCTTGTTGTCCGTGCCGTCGAGGTCGACGAGGGCCCGGTCCAGCCCCCGCTGGTCCAACGCCTCCATGCCCTCCACCGCGTCGGCGATCTCGCCGTTGACGGCGGCCACCGCCCCCTGCACGCCCCTGCCGCCGTAGCGGGCGTCGCCGTCGCGGCGCTCGAACGCCTCGAACGTGCCGGTGGACGCGCCCGACGGCACGGCGGCCCGTCCCTTGGCCCCCGACTCGAGGAACACCTCGGCCTCCACGGTCGGGTTGCCCCGGGAGTCGAGGAGCTCCCGGCCCACCACGTGCTCGATCGCGCTCATCCGCCCTTGTGGCTCCTGTTGTCGATGTTGCAGAAGTTAGCGGACCTCGCCCACCGGTCAAGCACGGCGGGGGGGCACCCCAAGGGGCTGCGAGTGAACTACCTGCTCGGAGGAGGCGACGTCGGTCTGCCCCCGGAGAGCCACGAAGCCAACTCTGGCAACGACTCTTCCACGGGGAGAAGGCAGACCGACGTCGCCTCTTCACTCACGTAGTTCACTCGCAGACCCTACCGGCAGTCGACGCAGACCTCGGAGCCGGCCGTGAACTGGCCCGGCGCCTTGTGCATGCAGCACGACGGGCACAGCCGGGTGGGCTCGGCCCGGGCCCGGGGCGCCGGCGGCCGGGCCGGGCGGGGCGCCTGGGGCGCCCGGGGCGCGGGCGCCTGC
>JBKHXC010000523.1:0-10683 GCA_046566225.1 Acidimicrobiia bacterium | reverse complement strand
TCGTTCGCTTCGCTCACTCCATTCGGCCGAGTTGGACGGTGCTCCGGCGGGCGAGCGGAGCTCGCGCCGCCTCCGCCCTGCCCCTTCCCGCTGTCCGCAGCCGGAGAGGCCGCCTGCGGCGGCGGGTGCGGCCACGGACCTTGCCGCGACGAACGCGGTGAAGGTTCGTGGCCAGGGCGCTAGATGCGGGCGCGGCCGGCGGCGGGGTGGGTGCTCGGCGCCGCGCTGGCCGTGCTGGCCGCGCTGGCCGCCGCCCTCCCGGTGGGGGCGGGGGCGGCGCCGGCCCGGGCGGCGGAGGACGACCAGGTCGAGCAGGGCCGCCGCCTCTACCAGACGGGCTGCGCCAGCTGCCACGGCCCCGAGGCCCGGGGCACGGCGCGGGGACCGAACCTCCAGGGGGTGGGGGCGGCGGCCGTCGACTTCTGGGTGTCGACCGGGCGCATGCCCCTCGAGCGCGACACCCGCTTCGCCGTGCGCAAGCCGCCCTCCTACGACCGCGAGCAGATCGATGCGCTCGTCGCCTACCTCACCTCGCTGGACCCGTCCGGCCCGGAGATCCCCGAGATCGACCCGGCCGCCGCCGACCTGGTGGAGGGTGGGGTCCTGTACCGGGCCAACTGCGCGGCGTGCCACGGCGCCGTCGGCATCGGCGGCGCCCTGGCCCGGGCCCGCCACGCGCCGCCGCTCGGCCCCGCCACCGCGCTCCAGGTGGCCGAGGCCGTCCGCATCGGCCCCGGCGCCATGCCGAGCTTCGGGCCCGAGACCTTCGACGACGAGCAGCTGTCGGCCATCGTCAAGTACGTGGAGGCCCTGGACAGCCCCGAGGACCCGGGCGGCCTCGGCCTCGGCCACACCGGCCCCATCCCCGAGGGGTTCGTGGGCTGGCTGGTGGGCCTGGGCGTGGTGCTGGTGGCGGCATGGTGGATCGGGGACCGCGAGTGACCGGCCGGTGAGCGAGACCACCCGCCGGGAGCGGCGCACCGAGCGCGCCATCGCCGCCGCCCTGGTCATCAGCGCCGTGACGGCGCTGGGCCTGGCCGTGACCTTCGCCCGCGGCGGCCAGCCCCAGGTCGAGGGCGCCCTGCTGGGCGTGTCCCTGGGGAGCCTGGGCTGGGCGCTCGCCGCCTGGGGCAAGCACCTCCTCCCCGCCGGCCCCTTCGTCCAGGAGCGCCACGAGGCCGGCTCTGGCGACGAGGCCGCCGCCCCGCCGGTGTCCCGGCTGGTCGAGCCCGGGGAGGTGGACGAGCCGGGGCCGGCGGGCATTCCGGTGGTGCCCGACCCCGACGAGGACACGGCCACGGCGATGGGCCGCCGCCCGTTCCTGGTCAAGTGCCTCTTCGGCGCCATGGGCGCCCTCGGCCTGGCCGCCCTGTTCCCGATCCGGTCGCTGGGCCCCGATCCCGGCCGCAGCCTGTTCGAGACGCCGTGGCGCACCGGCTCGCTGGTGGTCGGCGAGGACGGGCGCCCGGTGCGGGCCACCGACCTGGGGGTGGGCAGCGTGCTGACCGTGTTCCCCGAGGGCCACGTGGGCTCGGCCGACGCCCAGACGCTGCTCATCCGCGCCGTGGACGACGCCTTCGTCACCCGGGAGGGCCGGGAGGGGTGGGCCCCCCTCGGCTACGTGGCCTACTCCAAGGTGTGCACCCACGCCGGCTGCCCGGTCGGCCTCTACCAGGCCGCCACCCGCCAGCTGCTGTGCCCCTGCCACCAGTCGCTGTTCGACGTGATGGACGGGGCCCGGCCGGTGTTCGGGCCGGCCACCCGGTCGCTGCCCCAGCTTCCCCTGGAGGTCGACGACGACGGGTTCATCCGGGCCCAGAGCGACTTCCACGAGCCGGTGGGGCCCGCCTTCTGGGAGCGCCCGTGATCGGCCGGGTCAACGCCTGGTTCGACAGCCGCCTGGGCATGTCGCGGTTCGTCCGCACGGCGCTGAACAAGGTCTTCCCCGACCACTGGTCGTTCATGCTGGGCGAGATCGCCCTGTACTCGTTCGTCGTCCTCGTCATCACCGGCGTCTACCTGTCGTTCTTCTTCGAGCCGAGCCTCAAGGAGGTCGTCTACGACGGGCCCTACGAGGCGCTGAGGGGCGTCGAGATGTCCGCCGCCTACGAGTCCACGCTGCGCATCAGCTTCGAGGTGCGGGCGGGGATGGTGATGCGCCAGATGCACCACTGGGCGGCCATCGTGTTCCTGGCCGCCATGGTCGTCCACCTGGCCAGGGTGTTCTTCACCGGTGCCTTCCGCCGGCCCCGGGAGCTGAACTGGATGATCGGGGTCACCCTGCTCCTGCTGGGCATGCTCAACGGCTTCGCCGGGTACTCGCTGCCCGACGACCAGCTCTCGGGCACCGGCCTGCGCATCTTCTACTCGATCTTCCTGTCCGTCCCCGTGCTGGGCACCTGGCTGGCCTACCTGACGTTCGGGGGCGAGTTCCCGGCCGAGTCGATCATCTCCCGGCTCTACGTCATCCACGTGCTGCTGCTGCCCGCCGTGATCGTCGGGCTGATCGTGGCCCACATGGCCATCCTGTGGCGCCAGAAGCACACCCAGTTCGCCGGCCGGGGGAAGACGGAGCGCAACGTGGTCGGCTCCCGGCTGTGGCCCAGCTACGCCATGAAGAGCACCGGGTTCTTCTTCATCCTCCTCGCCGTGCTCGCCGCCCTGGGCGGGCTCGCCCAGATCAACCCCCTGTGGCTGTACGGGCCGTTCCGGGCCGCCGACGTCAGCGCCGCCTCCCAGCCCGACTGGTACGTCGGCTGGCTGGACGGGGCCCTGCGGGTCTTCCCGCCGTGGGAGATCCGCGCCTTCGGGCGGACGGTGTCGACCGTGTTCTTCCCCGGCGTCCTGCTGCCCGGGATCACCTTCGGGCTCATGTACGCGTGGCCGTTCGTCGAGGCCCGGTTCACCAAGGAGGACGACCGGGACCACCACCTCCTCGACCGGCCCCGGGACCGCCCGGTGCGCACCGCGCTGGGCGCGGCGGTGATCACCTTCTTCCTGGTGCTGTTCTTCGCCGCCGGCAGCGACGTGCTGGCCACCGTGTTCGAGGTGTCGGTCACCGGCCTGCTGGTCGCCTTCCGGGTGATGCTCGTGGCCCTGCCGCTCCTCGTCGGTTGGGTCACGTACCGGCTGTGCCGGGAGGCGGCCGCCGTCCCCGACCGGGCGGGCTCTCCCCCGGTGGTGGTGCGGACGCCGGAGGGGGCGTACCACGCGGTGGAGCCGGAGGACGACGAGTCGCTGGAGGCGGCGTCGCCACCCCACGCCTAGGACGTCGACCTCATTCGCTCGCTTCGCTCACTCCATTCGGTCGTGTCGGATCGTGCTCCGGCGGGCGGGCGGAGCCCGTGCCGCCTCCGCCCTGTCCCTTGCCGGCGACGGGGCGGCCCGACAGGATCGCCCCCGAGGCGGCGATCAGCATGAGGACGAACCCAGGCAGGGCGGGCCAGATCCCGAACGCCATGCCGTTGGCGGCGATCACGGCGCCCAGCGCCAGGGTGGCCGGCCAGGCGGTCGCTCCCGGGAACGAGCCGACCGGCCCCGCCCCCTCGTCGATGTCGGCGTCGGGGCGGTCCTCGGGGCGGGGCGCCATGCGCCGCGACCACCACAGCAGCCACACCCCGGGGATGAGGCCGAGGCCCACGGTGAGGAGGAGCATGGTGGAGCCCGCGTGCTCGTAGCTGGTGAACCAGTAGACGGTGGTCACGACGGCGAAGAAGGCCGCCGTGCCGGCGAAGATGAGGCCCCCGGTCCTCACTCGGCGGCCCCCTCGGTCGCGGCCCCCGGCGGGGGCGGCGGGCGCCCGCCGCCGGCGCCGGCCCTCGCCATGCGCTCGTCGAACACCGGCCGGTCCGAGCGGATGGGAGGCAGGCGGGTGAAGTTGTGCGCGGGCGGGGGCGAGGTGGTGGCCCACTCCAGGGTGTGGCCGCCCCACGGGTCGTCGCCCGCCGGCGCCCCCGACCTGAGCGACACCACCAGGTTCCACAGGAAGGCCAGGGTGGACAGGGCGAGCAGGGCGGCCCCCACCGTCGACACCAGGTTCAGGAACTCCAGTCCCTGGCCGGCCCGGTAGTCGGGCACCCGCCGCACCATGCCCCGCAGGCCCAGCTGGTGCTGGGGGAAGAACGTGAGGTTGAACCCGGCGAACAGCAGCCCGAAGTGCAGCCACGCCGGCCGGGTCCGCATCATCCTCCCCGTCCACTTGGGGAACCAGTAGTAGACGGACGCGAAGCCGGCGAACACCGCGCTGCCGAACAGCACGTAGTGCATGTGCGCCACCACGAAGTAGGTGTCGTGGACGTGGAAGTCGATGGGCGCCGAGGCCAGCAGCACGCCGCTCAGCCCCCCCAGCAGGAACACCACCAGGAACCCCACGGCGAACAGCATGGGCGGCGCGAAGCTGATCCGGCCCTTCCACATGGTCCCGATCCAGTTGAAGAACTTGACGCCGGTGGGGACGGCGATCAGGAACGAGATCCCGCTGAAGAACGGGAGCAGCACGGCGCCGGTGGTGAACATGTGGTGCGCCCACACGCCCACCGACAGGCCGCCGATGGCGAGGGTGGCGAACACGAGCCCCCGGTACCCGAACACCGGCTTGCGCGAGAACACCGGGATGATCTCGGTGACGACCCCGAAGAAGGGCAGGACGATGATGTACACCTCGGGGTGGCCGAAGAACCAGAACAGGTGCTGCCACAGGATGGGGACGCCGCCCGCCTCCACGTCGAAGATGTGGGTGTTCATGCGCCGGTCGGCGAAGAGCATGGCCAGCGCGCTGGTGAACACGGGGAACGCCATGAGGATCAGCACCGACGTCACGACCATGTTCCACGTGAAGATCGGCATCCGGAACATGGTCATGCCCGGGGCGCGCAGGCAGAACGCGGTGGTGATGACGTTGACGGCGGTCGCCACCGACGACAGGCCGGCGAGCAGCAGGCCGGCGATCCACAGGTCGATGCCGGCGCCCGGCGAGTGGATGGCGTTGGAGAGCGGAGCGGTGCCCGTCCAGCCGATGTCGGCCGCCCCGCCCGAGGTGAGGAACCCGGCCGTCACGGTGAGGCCGCCGCCCAGGAACAGCCAGTACGACAGGGCGTTGAGGCGGGGGAACGCCATGTCGGGTGCTCCCACGTGCAGGGGGACCAGGTAGTTCGCCAGCCCCAGCCCGAACGGGGCGGCGAAGAGGTACATCATCATCGTCCCGTGCATGGTGAACAGCTGGTTGTACTGGGCCCGGCCCACCACCTGGAGGCCGGGCTCGGCCAGCTCGGTGCGCATGACCATGGCCAGCACGCCGGCGGCCAGGAAGAAGCCGAAGGCCGTCCAGATGTAGCTGAGGCCGATGACCTTGTGGTCGGTGGTGGTCAGCCACCGCAGCAGGCCGCCGGGCTCGGAGGGGTGGTCGGGCGGCGGGGCCGGCGCCCGGGGCGGCCGCTCGACGACGGTCACCGGCCCGCTCCGACGGCGGCGCCGGGGCGGTCGCCGGGCGACCGGCGCTGGTCGGCGAGCCAGCGGTCGAACCGCTCGGGCGCCACCGCCTCCACCACGAAGTCCATGCGGTCGTGGAGCAGGCCGCAGTACTCGGCGCACCGCCCGTCGTAGCGGCCCTCCTCCACGACCTCGAGGTCCACCTCGTTGGTGATGCCGGGGACGGTGTCGCGCTTGGAGAGGAAGGCGGGCACGTAGAACGAGTGGATCACGTCGGTGGTCCGCAGGATCAGCCGGACCGTCTCGCCGGCGGGCAGCACCATCACCGGGTCCTCCTCGGCCGTGCCCACCACCTCGACGCCCGCCTCCCGGTACCGGAACTGCCACTGCCACTGGAAGGCGGTGACCTCGATGGTGACGGCGGGGTCGTCGCTCAGGCGGTCGACCCGGTCCTGGGTGCGGATGTTCACCGCGAACAGCACCGCCACGATCACCAGGGGCGTGACCGTGTAGAGGACCTCCAGGGGGATGTTGGCGTGGGTCTGGGTGGGGACCTCGTCGTCGCCCGCCCGGCGCCGGAAGCGGACGACGGCGTAGATGATGAGGGCCCACACCAGCACGCCGACCGCCACCGCCGCCCACATCGACCCCTGCCACAGCCGGAAGATGTCCCGACCCTGGCGGGTGGCGCCCCGGGGCGCCCCGAAGGTGGGCCCGTCGCTCCCGCAGGCGGCGAGCAGGGCGCCGGCCACCACTGCCAGCGCGAGACCCCGCCACCGACGCCGCATCGCCACGGGACGCTAGCGCTTCGACCTCGTTCGTTCGCTTCGCTCACTCCATTCGGTCGAGTTCGATCGTGCTCCGGCGGGCGAGCGGAGCTCGCGCCGCCTCCGCCCTGTCCCGTCCGTGTCCGCAGCCGTCGAGGCCGCCTGCGGCGGCGAGTGCGGCCACGGACCTCGCGCGCCGCCCGTGGCGAGCGCCCGCCGGGGGCCTGGCGCCGAACGGGGCTTGCGCTCGGAGACCATGGGATGATATGAAGTGATCCTCCCACCCGCCGGCGCCGGAGCGGCGACCACGACCCGCCGCTCCGGGCCGGTGCGGGGCGGCCGCCGCCGGCCGGTCAGGGCGTGTGCTGGCCGATGTCCTCGCCGGCCCCCGACCGGCCCTCCTCCATCAGCTCCACCTCGAGCTCCTCGCGGCTGGTGACGGGGTCGTCGGGCTCGGCGGCCGCCTCCTCCCGCACCTCGCGCTGGGTCTGGTCCTCCGGCTGGCGCTCGCTCATGGCACTGTTCTACCCATGGACACGACCGAGCTGCGGGTCGACACCTCGGGCCGGCGGGTCACCGACCTGACCGACGAGGTCAGCCGCTTCTGCGGCGGCCGGGGCGACGGGCTGGTCAGCGTCTTCGCCCCCCACGCCACCGCCGGCGTCGCCCTCATGGAGACCGGCTCGGGGTCGGAGGCCGACCTCGACGAGCTGGTGGACCGGCTCCTCCCGCGCGACGACCGCTATCGCCACCGCCACGGGTCGCCCGGCCACGGCGCCGACCACCTGCTGCCCGTGCTGGTGAGCCCCTCGCTGGTGGTGCCGGTGGTGGGCGGGCGCCCGCAGCTCGGACCGTGGCAGAGCGTGGTGCTGGTCGACCCCAACGCCGACAACCGGGCCCGCACCGTCCGCCTCAGCTTCGTCCGGGGGTAGGGCCGGGGAGCATCCCCCGGGCCGTCGCCAGGGCGCTCGGCGCCCCGGCGCCGGCGCCGCCGGCCGCCGCCCGGCCGGCGAGGAAGGTGGCGAGCGGTGCGTTCCTCCGCTCGGTGCCGTGGGCCACCAGCCGGGCCAGGTCCAGCAGCGCCTCGACCTCGGCGGGATCCAGGCGGGGCACGGCCAGGGCGTCGGCGAATCGGTCGAGCCAGTCGTCCATGGCCACAGCCTGCCCCGTCGACGGGCGCCCCCGTCAGCCCGGCACCCGGAACGACGCCTTGAACGCCTCGAACAGCGGCAGGGAGGGCTCCCAGCGTTCCTCGCGGGTCTGGAAGTTGAGGGCGAAGCCGTGCCGGCCGGTCACCATCCCCAGGTTCACGGCGTGGAGGCGGGCCCCCCCGGCGGTGTAGGCGTACTCCCACACGGCAGCGTCGAACCCCTGGTAGGTGGTGGGCTCGATGCGGATCTCCCGGTAGTCGGCGTGGCGGGACCCGAAGCTCTCCGACAGCGCCTCCCACGCCCCCTCGGGCGACGGGCCGGGCGTGTCGGTCCAGTCCACCCGCAGGTAGCTGCCGGTCTCCGGGTCGGTGATGTCGGTGCGGGTGCCGTCCAGCCGCCGGACCTCCCAGCCGGGCGGGTGGGCGATGCGGTAGCCGACGGCGGGGTCGGTGTAGTCCACCCAGTCGGCGGGGACGCCCTCGGCCGGCGCCGCCGGGGCGGAGGTGGCGCCGGCCGCCCCGGTGGCGGGCGGGGCGGGGGCCGCGGTCGACGGCGGGGCCGCCCGGTCGGTGGCCGCCCGGTCGCCGTCGCCGCCCGGCCCCGCCGACCACGCCACCGCGGCGGCCACCAGGGCGGCGGCCAGGACGGCGGCGCCGACCACCGGGCCCCGTCGGGCGACCGCCGGGCGGGTGGCTCCGGGCCCTGGCTCGAGGGGACGGGCGCCGGTCCGGCCGGGGCGGCAGCGACCCGGAGCGGCGCCGGCGACCGCCCGGTCGGTGGGCCCGGTGGCCTCCCGCTCCGGCGGCCCCGCCGGCGCCGGCGGTGGCGGGGGGTGCGGCCGGGCGTCGCCGAGGGCGTCGTCCCCCGTCCACGCCGGCGTGGTGGCCGAGCCGTCGGCGACCAGCCGCAGCTGTGAGCGCAGCTCCGGCGCAGCCGGCCGCAGCTCGGGGTCCTTGGCCAGCAGGCGGCCCAGCAGCGAGGCCAGGGGCCCGGCCCGCTCGGCCGGCGCCGGGTCGTCGTTGACCACCGCCGTGAGCGTGGGCAGGGCGCCCGGCCGCTCGAAGGGCGGCCGCCCCTCGACGGCGAAGTACAGCGTGGCGCCCAGGCCCCACCAGTCGGCCGGGGGCCCCACGGCGGAGCCCAGCGCCTGCTCGGGCGCCATGTACGGCGGCGAGCCGACGACCTGCCCGGTGGAGGTCAGGCCGGGATCGCCCTTCACGCTGGCGATGCCGAAGTCGGTGAGCTTGACCCCGCCGTCGGCCAGCATCATCACGTTGCCGGGCTTGACGTCGCGGTGGACCACGCCCTGGCGGTGGGCGGCGTCGAGGGCGCCGACCAGGTCGAGGCCCAGCCGGGCCGCCTCCTGCGCGGCCAGCGGTCCCCGGCCCTCGACCACCTGGGCCAGCGTGCGGGCGTCCAGCAGCTCCATCACGATGTGGACGCCGTCGTCGTCCTCCAGCACGTCGAACACGGTGACCGACGACGGGTGGCTCAGCCGGGCGGCGGCGCGGGCCTCCCGCAGGACGCGCCGGCGCGCCGCCGGCGCCTCGGTGCCCTCCACGGTGGGCGGGAGGGTGACCTGCTTGACGGCGACGTGCCGGCGCAGCAGCTCGTCGCGGGCGCGCCACACCACGCCCATGCCCCCCTGCCCCAGCGGTTCGAGCAGGGCGTAGCGCCCACCGACGAGGCGGTGGGCGGTCTCGCCTCGCGACACCGGGGCCTCCTACCCCGGCGGCGGCGGCGGGAACCGGTGCGCGAGACTGCCCCCCACGGGAGCTCGGACGGACCGGGCTGAGAGGGCGCCTGCCGGCGCCGACCGCTGCACCTGATCCGGGTAATGCCGGCGGAGGGAGGAACCCAGATGGCCACCAGGTCGAAGGTCTACGTGGACGGGCCGCGGGGCGTGCGGGTGCCGTTCGTGGAGGTGGCGCCGGGCGACTCGCCCGGGGGCGGGCCCAACCCGGCCGTCCGCCTGTACGACACCAGCGGCCCGGGCGGCGACCCGGCGGTGGGGCTGGCGCCGCTGCGCCTGCCGTGGATCGTGGGCCGGGGCGACGTCGAGGAGCACGACGGACGGCGCCCCACCCGGCGCGACGACGGCCGGGCCGCCGCCCGCCGGGCCGCCGGCGAGGAGGCCCACCCGCCGGCGCCCCCCACCCGCCGGCCCCGCCGGGCCCTGCCCGGTCGCACCGTCACCCAGATGCACTACGCCCGCCGGGGCGAGGTCACCCCGGAGATGGAGTTCGCGGCCGTGCGCGAGGGATGCGCTCCCGAGAAGGTGCGCGACGAGATCGCCCGGGGCCGGGCCATCCTCCCCGCCAACGTCAACCACCCCGAGTCCGAGCCCATGGTGATCGGGCGCCAGTTCCTGGTGAAGGTGAACGCCAACATCGGCAACTCGGCCGTCACCTCGTCGGTGGCCGACGAGGTGGACAAGCTCACCTGGGCCACCCGCTGGGGGGCCGACACGGTGATGGACCTGTCGACCGGCGCCGACATCCACACCACCCGGGAGTGGATCCTGCGCAACTCGCCGGTGCCCATCGGGACCGTCCCCATCTACCAGGCCCTCGAGAAGGTCGACGGCTCGCCCGAGGACCTCACCTGGGAGGTCTTCCGCGACACCCTCGTCGAGCAGGCCGAGCAGGGCGTCGACTACTTCACCATCCACGCCGGCGTGCTGCTCCGCTACGTGCCCCTCACCGCCACCCGGGTGACGGGCATCGTCAGCCGGGGCGGCTCCATCATGGCCGCCTGGTGCCTGGCCCACCACCAGGAGAACTTCCTCTACACCCACTTCGAGGAGATCTGCGAGATCATGGCCGCCCACGACGTGGCCTTCTCGCTGGGCGACGGGCTGCGCCCGGGCTCGGTGGCCGACGCCAACGACGAGGCCCAGCTGTCCGAGCTGCGCACCCTCGGGGAGCTGACCGAGGTGGCCTGGCGCCACGACGTGCAGGTGATGATCGAGGGCCCCGGCCACGTGCCCATGCACAGGATCAAGGAGAACGTGGACCTCCAGATGGAGGCCTGCCACGAGGCGCCCTTCTACACCCTGGGGCCCCTCACCACCGACGTGGCGCCCGGCTACGACCACATCACCTCGGCCATCGGCGCCGCCATGATCGCCATGTGGGGGACGGCCATGCTGTGCTACGTCACCCCCAAGGAGCACCTGGGCCTGCCCGACCGCGACGACGTGAAGCAGGGCGTGATCGCCTACAAGATCGCCGCCCACGCCGCCGACCTGGCCAAGGGCCACCCGGGGGCGCAGGCCTGGGACGACGCCCTGTCCAAGGCCCGCTTCGAGTTCCGGTGGCAGGACCAGTTCGACCTGG
>JBKHXC010000522.1:0-34390 GCA_046566225.1 Acidimicrobiia bacterium | reverse complement strand
GGGGCTACAGCCCGACGTTCCGTCTGACACAACAAGGATGCCACCGACTAGTGCTGGTCCAGTGCCGGTGACCTCGATGCTACCGGTACCGCTCGAGGAGATGGCGGGGCAGCGTGTGGGCTCAAGTACGACGAGACTAAGCGGAAGGCCGGTGTCCTCGAGGAGACGGCGGGCGACGCTGTGCCCACGCGGCGTGTGTGAGCGGTGCCCTATGACGCGCGCAAAGATGGACTCGCGGTTGTTGCTGATGCGAACGCCAACTCGCTGGCATGCGGACCCGTCAGCGGTGGCGTCCTCCGGCTGCGCAATGTCCGGGCCAACGGCGCTTGCGCGCAGCAACTCGTCGCCGAGGGCGTCTCCGGACACGACCGGGTGAACGATCGTGATCGAGTAGCGACCTGCGGCCGTAGTGACCGATTCCGTAACGGGTGCCAAGGGGTCGCAAGGGGGGAACGACCCGCACGGGGTCGGGTTCGTTGCCAAGTCGAGGCCGAGGTTCGCGAGTGCGTATTCCCATGCCTCGTCGCATGCCGCGACGGCACTCGTGGCCACCGCATTCGCGCCCGCACTTGCCGCCGCGTCGGCCGCGGCCCGGTTGTTACGGCGGTCGGCGCGAAGGGCGCTCAAGTCGAGCACGATCGCCACCATCGTGAGCAGCGCGAGAAGGACGAGGGCAAAGAGCGACAGGAAGATGCCATCCTCGCCTCGCTTGCGTCTAGGCGAGGACATCAGAACGACGTCGCCTCGAAACGGGTTACCGACTGAGCGGTCAGCGTGACGTCGTAGCTGACGAACAGAAGCTGGATCTCAGATCCGCGCTGAACAGTGACCTGCACCCGCCTGTCGTTCGTTCCCAGTCCGTCGTTTGCGATGCAGCGGGCTGTGGGCCCGAACGACGTAGTGTCGGAAGTTGTCCGCACAACCATGTGGCTCTTCTCACGGTGGATGGCGTCGACGTTCGAAGGGTTGGCATCGGCGGCAGGGTAGACGTACGCAACGCAGATCTCCCGACCGTCCACGCCGGCGTCGAGATCTCCCTCGGCGTTCTGTTCGACCGCATCGGCAACCTTGGTGACCCAGTAGTCGATGCCGCAGCACGTCGCCGACGGCGGGAGGACGGTGCTTGGCGCGAGCGTCGCTCCATAACGCGCCCCTTCACGGGCGGCGTTCGTCAGCGTGATCTTCCGGCTGTAGGCCAGACCTCCGGAGAACATCCCGAGCACGAGGGTCAGGAACAACGGCAGTATCAGCGCGAACTCGACGAGCGCTGCACCCCGCTCCCCCCGCTCCACCCTCCGCCGGAACCGCCTTGTCACCGCTCGACCTCCGCCCCCGCCTGCAACGACCGCCACCAAGGGTACTGTGTCCCGCGCCCTTCTCGGATGCAATCGGCGGGATCCCGGGGGATCCGGAGCGGTTGTTCGCAGAAAGTGGTTGTTTTCGCCGGGGGGTTGTCGATACATGGGAGTGCTGGCGGGGGTCGTCGTCGTCGACGGGATTGGGGTTGCCGAGTGGGTGCCAAGCGGACGCTGATCGTGGCAGGGGCGGTGGTGGTGGCGGCCATCGCCGCCTTCGCGAACTATGCCTACCTGAGCTCGGTGCAGGACCGGGCCTACGACAACGCCGAGCGGGTGCGGGTGTTCGTGGTCGCCCAGGACATCGAGAAGGGGGTGCCCGGCGAGCAGGCGCTCCAGGAGGAGCGCATCCGCTCCGACGAGATCCCCCGGGAGTTCCGCCCCGGGACGGCCATCACCGACACCGCCACCATCCGCGGCAAGGTGGCGCTCTCCAACCTCTCGGTGGGCCAGGTGGTGGTGGACGGGATGTTCGTCGACCCCGTCGTGGCCCAGGTGAGCTTCTCCCAGCGCATCCCGCTGGGCCAGGTGGCCGTCACCGTGTCGGTGGGACAGGTGGAGGGCGTGGCCGGCCTGCTGGTCCCCGGTGATAGAGTGAACCTCCTTGTGAGCGACCCGGCGGGCGCCCGGCGGTACCTGTACCAGAACGTGAACATCCTGGCCATCGGCTCGTCGGCCGCTCCCCAGTCGGGGGAGACCCAGGCGGCGGTGAACCCGGGCAGCAACCTGATCACCTTCGCCGTGCCGCCCATCGCCGCGGCCCGGATCGTGGCCGCCGGCAGCCTCTACCTCACCCTGGTGCCGCCCGACAACCCGGCGGCGCCGGTGCCCCCCGTGGACCCGGACAACCTGTTCCCGGCCGAGCTCACCCCGTACCCGTAGCGAGGGGACCGTGACCACCGTGGAACCCGTCACCGGTCCCCGCCTCCGGGTGGCCGCCGTGGGCCTGGAGCCCGCCCTCCAGACCCGGTTGCGCCGGGTCATGGAGGACCGGGCCAACGTCGAGCTGTTGCGCGCCCTGGGCGAGATCGAGGTCGGGGGCCCGGGGAGCGCACTGACCGTGGTCGTGCTCGGGCCCGAGTTCGCCGACCAGGCCCGCCTGGAGGAGGCCCTGCGGCTCGTGCACACCCAGCCGTCGCTGTCGGCCGTGCTGGTGGCCGAGGAGCTGACCACCTCGCTGCTCCAGCGGGCCATGCGGGCGGGCGTGAGCGACGTGGTCGCCTTCGACTCCGACCCCAGCGACCTGGAGGCCGCCATCGAGCGGGCGGCCGAGCAGCTCGCCTCCCGGCTGCTGGCCGTGCCGCCCCCCCGCCCGGCCGACGACGGGCTGCACGGGCGGGTCATCACCGTGTTCTCGCCCGAGGGCGGCTCGGGCAAGTCGGTGGTCGCCTGCAACCTGGCCGTCCTGCTGGCCGAGCGCAGCGACCACCCGGTGGCCCTGGTGGACGCCGACCTCCAGTTCGGCGACGTGGCCGTCATGCTCAAGCTGGCCCCCCACCACACCATCGTCGACGCCGTGTCGGCCATGCACCGGCTGGACGCCAGCCTCATGCGCAGCCTGCTCTCCACCGGGCCCAACGGCGTCCTGGTGCTGCCGGCGCCCCGGGAGCCGGCGTTCGGCGACCAGGTGACGCCGGCCGACATGCACACCATCGTCGAGCTGCTGCGCAGCTTCTGCAGCCACGTGGTGGTGGACACCCCCACCCAGTTCAGCGACGTCGCCCTCCACCTCATCGAGGAGAGCGACGACCTCGTGCTGGTGGCCGGCATGGACGTGCCCAGCATCAAGAACATGAAGATCGGGCTCCAGACCCTCAAGCTGCTGGGCACGCCGCAGAGCAAGCTGCGCCTGGTGCTCAACCGGGCCAACGCCAAGGTGGGCCTCGACGTCGGCGAGGTGGAGAAGACCCTCCACCTGCGGGCCGAGGCCCTGCTGCCCAGCGACATCATCGTCCCCCAGTCGGTCAACAAGGGCATCCCGGCCGTCCTCGCCTCGCCCCGCTCCGGTTTCGCCCGCACCATGACCGCGTTCTCCGAGGTGCTGACCCCGGCCCTCGACAAGTCACGCCGGAGGTAGCCGCGTGTCCCTCTACAAGCGACTCCAGGAGTCCCAGGCCACCCCGCTGCGCCGCGACGCCGCCCTCGACGACCTCCGCCTCAAGGTCCACCACCAGCTCATCGAGACGCTGGGCCCGGTGCTCTCCGACGGCCACATGAGCGAGCTGGAGCTGCGCCGCCGGGTGGAGGAGGAGCTGCGCTCCGCCCTGGCCGCCGAGCCCGTCCCCATGTCGCTGTCCGACACCGAGGCGCTCATCCGCGACGTCACCGACGACGTCATCGGCTACGGCCCCATCGACCGCTACCTGAAGGACCCGGCCGTCACCGAGGTCATGGTCAACGGCCCCTCGGACATCTTCGTCGAGCGCCTGGGCAAGATCCACAAGGTCCCCGTCAGCTTCGTGGACGTCCCCCACCTGCGCCGCATCATCGACAAGATCGTCAGCCAGGTCGGCCGGCGGGTGGACGAGTCCACCTCCATGGTGGACGCCCGCCTCCCCGACGGGTCCCGCGTCAACGCCGTGGTCCACCCCCTCGCCATCGGGGGGCCCTTCCTCACCGTCCGGAAGTTCTCCAAGGACCCCCTGATGGTCAACGACCTCGTCGAGCTGGGCACGCTGGACCAGGACGTCGCCCGCTTCCTGGAGGCGTGCGTGAAGGGCCGCCTCAACGTCGTCGTCTCCGGCGGCACCGGCACCGGCAAGACCACCCTGCTCAACGTGCTTTCCGGCTTCATCCCCGCCGACGAGCGCATCGTCACGGTGGAGGACGCCAAGGAGCTCCAGCTCCGCCAGGAGCACGTGCTGTCCATGGAGTCGAGGCCGCCCAACATCGAGGGCCGGGGCGAGGTCACCATCCGCGACCTGGTCCGCAACTCCCTGCGCATGCGCCCCGACCGCATCGTGGTGGGGGAGTGCCGCTCGGGCGAGGCCCTCGACATGCTCCAGGCCATGAACACCGGCCACGACGGCTCGCTCACCACCATCCACGCCAACAGCCCCCGCGACGCCCTGGCCCGCATCGAGACCATGACCCTCATGGCCGGCTTCGACCTGCCCATCCGGGCCATCCGCGAGCAGATGGCGTCGGCCCTCGACCTGGTGGTCCACCTCACCCGCCTGCGGGACGGCACCCGCCGGGTCACCCACGTCACCGAGATCCAGGGCATGGAGGGCGACGTCATCATCATGCAGGACGTGTTCCTGTTCGACTGGAGCATGGGCGTGGACCCCACCGGGCGCTTCCTGGGGAAGCTCAAGCCCACCGGCATCCGCCCCAAGTTCGCCGAGCGCCTCCACGACATCGGCATCGACCTCGCCGCCGGCCTGTTCGTCAACCACGGCATGGACCGGCGGGGCGTGGGCCTTCGATGAGGCGGCTCCTCGCCGCCGTGGTCCTGGCGGCGGCGTGCGCCGTCGTCGGGGCGCCCGGCGCGGGGGCGGCCGACGCCGTCGTCATCCGCAAGGTGGACTCCAGCCAGTTCCCCACCATCACCATCTCCGCCCTGGTGCAGGGCGAGCGGCCGGGCCTGGACGAGTTCGCCCTCCGGGAGAACGGCAGGATCGTACCCCCCGGCAACCTCGAGGTCATCCCCATCGGCGAGACCGACACGGCGATCGGCATCGTCCTGGTCGTCGACACCTCGGGGTCCATGCGGTCCCAGAACCGGATGGAGCAGGCCAAGGCGGCCGCCCGCCAGTTCGTGCAGCAGAAGTCGCCCAACGCCGAGGTGGCGGTGGTGGCCTTCGCCGACCAGCCACGGGTGGTCACCGGCTTCACCGCCGACGCCTCGGTGCTGGCCGGCGCCATCGACGGCCTGGAGGCGGCCGGGGAGACGGCGCTGTTCGACGGCGTCCGGGTCGCATCCACCCTGCTCACCGACCGCCCCGACCTCCAGGCCAACATCGTGGTGCTCTCCGACGGCGCCGACACCTCGTCGCAGAACGGCGTCGACACGGCGGAGGCCTCCGTCCTGGCGGCCAAGGCGGTGGTGTTCTCCGTCGGCCTGCCCGGCGAGGGGTTCGAGTCCGCCCCCCTCGCCCGGCTGGCGGCGTCCACCGGGGGCCAGTACGTCGAGACCACCGACTCGTCGCAGCTCGCCGCCCTGTACGCCAACGTGCAGGCGGCCATCCAGAACCAGTACGAGATCAGCTACACCTCCAGCGCCACCGGGCCCGTCGAGATCAGCCTGGCGGCGGCCGGCGCCATCGCCACCGCCGGGCCCATCAACGCCGGGGCGGTGGCCGAGGGCACGGCCACGTCGCCGGCGGTGATCAGGCCGTCCGGGTACTCCAGGTTCATCGGCAGCCCCTTCGGGGTCGCCCTCATCGTCGTCGTCGCCTTCGCCGCCGCCGCCCTGGCCGTGCTCGGCGTCGTGGCCCTCGCCCGGCGGGAGCGGGCCGGCCTCGACGAGACGCTCCGGGCCTACGGGCCCATCCCCGGCTCGCCCGACCAGCCCGCCGACCTGGAGCTGGCCCAGACGGCGTTCCTCCGCCGGGCCGTGGACGCCACCGGCCGGCTGGCCAGCGCCCGGGGCGTCCTCGACGCGGTGGAGGCCAAGCTCGAGCAGGCCGACCTGCCGGTCCGGCCGGCGGAGGCGCTGTTCTTCTACGTCGTGGGCGTCGTCATCGGCGGCGTCGTCGGCCTGCTCCTCGGCGGCGTCTTCGGCGCCTTCGTGACCGTGTTCTTCCTCGCCCTCGTCCCCCTGGCCGTCCTGAACTCCCTTGCCGGCCGGCGCAAGCGGGCCTTCACCGCCCAGCTGCCGGACATGCTCCAGCTCCTGGCCAGCACGCTGCGGGCCGGCTACTCGCTCCTCCAGGGAGCCGAGGCCGTCACCGAGCAGGTCGACGACCCCATGGGCAAGGAGCTGCGCCGGGTGCTGGGCGAGGCCCGGCTGGGGCGCCCGCTGGAGCTGGCCTTCGCCGACTCGGCCCGCCGCATCGGCTCGGCCGACTACGACTGGGCGGTCATGGCCATCGCCATCCAGCGCGAGGTCGGCGGCAACCTGGCCGAGCTGCTCCAGACGGTGAGCGAGACCATGGTCGCCCGCGAGCGCCTCCGGCGGGAGATCCGCACCCTGACTGCCGAGGGCCGGATCAGCGCCGTCGTGCTGGGCATCCTGCCCCTCGCCATCGGGCTGGCCGTCTACGTCCTGAACCCCGACTACCTCGACCCGCTGTTCCACCGCACGACCGGCAAGCTGATGGTCGTCGGCGCCCTCGTGATGGGCGTGGCCGGCTTCGTGTGGATGAAGAAGATCATCACCATCGAGACCTGACCATGCTCATCCTCGCCATCGCCTCCGTCTTCGGCGCCCTCGCCCTCGCCTTCTGGGCCACCGCCGGCCAGCTCGCCGAGCGCGCCCAGTTCCGGGCCTCGCTCCGCCAGCTCGACTCCTACGACGCCGCCACCAACGTCCCCTCCCGCCAGATCGAGCTGGCGGCCGGGTTCCAGACCCGCGTCGTGGCGCCCTTCACGCGGAGGCTCGTCAAGCTGGGCCGGCGGCTCACGCCTGCCGACTACGTGGCCAAGTCGGCGGAGAAGCTGACCCACGCCGGCAAGAGCCGGGCCGACGACCTCGACCGCTTCCTCGCCATCCGGGTGGTGACGGTCGCCGCCGTCCCCGTCGCCTTCTTCGCCTGCTTCTTCCTGCTGCCCCTCGAGGGGCGCACGCCGCTGGCCGTGTTCCTCTTCCTCACCATGCTGCTCGTCCTCGGGCCCGATGCCGCCCTCAACCGGCAGGTGGCGGAGCGCCAGTACAAGATGCAGATGAAGCTCCCCGACGTCCTCGACCTCCTCACCATCAGCGTGGAGGCGGGCCTCGGCTTCGAGCAGGCGCTCGACCGCACGGTGTCGTCGGTCCCCGGCCCCCTCTCCGAGGAGTTCGCCAGGATGATCGGCGAGGTGCGCGCCGGCTCGAGCCGCGGCGAGGCCCTGCGGGCCTTCGAGGCCCGCACCGGGGTGCCCGAGGTGAAGTCGTTCGTCCTGGCCCTGCTCCAGGCCGACGCCTTCGGCATCTCCATCGGGCGCATCCTGCGCCAGCAGGCCGACGAGATGCGGGTGCGCCGCCGCCAGCTGGCCCAGGAGCGGGCCCAGAAGGCGCCGGTCAAGATGCTGTTCCCCATGGTGTTCTGCATCTTCCCGTCGCTGTTCGTGGTGGTGCTGGGGCCGGCCATCTTCAACATCGCCGACGCCCTCTGAGCCGACCCCTGCGCCCGCCGTCGACTGCCGCGGTGGTCGGAGGGGCAACCGCCCTGTGGGGCCTGGCCATCGGCCTGCGCCCCCTGGGGGACAATTCGGCGCTGACCCACCTGGCCACCGGACGGCTCATCCTCTCCGACGGGATCCCCCGGTCGGACCCGTTCTCGTTCACCGCCGCCGGCGAGCCGTGGACGGTCTACTCCTGGCTGGCGTCGACGCTCATGGCGCTGGCCGAGCGGGCCGGCGGCGGCAACGCCATCCAGCTCGGCCGGGCCGGGCTCACCTGCGGCCTCGCCGTCCTGGCCTGGGTGCTCAGCCGCCCGGCCGGCGTCCTGGCCGGGCGCATCCTGGCCGTGGCGCCGGTGCTGGTGGTGGGCACCAGCGCGTGGACCGAGCGCCCGCTCCTCTTCTCGCTCGTGATCATGGCCGTAGTCGTGCTCCTGGCCGAGCGGGACCAGGCGCCGCCGTGGCTCGTGCTCCCCGTCATGTGGGTGTGGGTGAACGTCCACGGGAGCTTCCCGCTGGGTTTGGTGTACCTGGGGGCCCGGCTGGCCGGCCGCCGCATCGACCGGGCGCCGCCGGGGGGACTGCCCCGGCTGGCCGCCCTGGCCGGCGCCGGGGCCCTCCTGGGGGCGCTCAACCCGCTCGGCGCCAAGCTGCTGGTGTTCCCCCTCGAGCTGCTCTCCCGCAACGACCTGCTGTCGCGGGTGTCGGAGTGGCGGTCGCCCAACTTCTCCCGTCCGCCCAACCTGGCCCTGCTGGGCATGATCCTGCTGGCCCTGCTCCTGTGCTCGCGCCGGCGGTCGTTCGAGGACGGCCTGCCGGCGGTGGTGTTCGGCGCCGCCGCCGCCATCGCCGTGCGCAACGCCCCGCTGGCCACCATCGTGCTCCTGCCCGTGCTGGCCCGCGGCCTGTCCGGGCTTGGGACGGTGCGGGGCGAGGGCCGCAGCGGGCTCACCGCCACGGGCGCCGCCGGGGTGGCCGCCGTGGGCGCCGTGCTGGTGGTCACCGCCCTCCAGCAGCCCGCCTACGACCTGGGGAAGTACCCGGTGCGCCAGGTGCGGTGGATGGAGGAGCAGGGGCTGTTCGAGCGCCGCGTCGCCACCGAGGACTTCGTCGGGAACTACCTGATCGCCGAGCAGGGCGCCGACGCCGAGGTGTTCTTCGACGACCGCTTCGACATGTACCCGCCCCCGGTGATCCGGGACTCGATCGCCCTCCTCGACGGCCGGGAGGGGTGGCAGGAGCGCCTCGACCGCTATGGCGTCGACGTCGTCCTGTGGCAGCGCTCCCGGCCGCTGGCCGGGCTCCTGGCCCTGGACCCCGGGTGGGAGGTCGTGCGCCGGGACAAGGGCTGGCTGGTCGCCGTCCGGCGCCCCTGACGCGCCGAAGGCGCCTCCGAGAGAGGCGCCTTCGGCGTGTCCCCCGGGGAGCCGTAACCCCCGGAAGCATCCGCCCCCACGAACCGGCCGCCGCCCCGTTGCGGCGGGGAAGGGCGAGGACTACTGGTTCAGCGCGCTGCCGGTGGAGCTGAAGCTCTCGTCGGCCTTCTGCCCGATGAAGGTGATGGCGGCGATGCACACGACGGCGATGAGCGCCAGGAGCAGCGCGTACTCGACGAGGCTGGCGCCCCGGTCGTCCCTGATCCTCGCCCGGATGTTCGCCTGGCACCAGGCCCAGCACACGTTGATGACGCTCATGCTCGTTCCCGCCCTCTGTCTGTCGAGTGGATAGTTGTCACCAGTATCGGCGCCGCCTGCGCTGATCGCCATAGGCCATCTGACCGTTTGGGACCGGCTAGGGGAGCCTGCTGGCCGTGGAGCTGAGGCTCTCGCCGGTGGTGGTGCCGATCATGGTCACGGCGGCGACGCAGACCACGACCACCAGGGCGAGCAGCATGGCGTACTCGACGAAGCTGGCACCTCGCTCGTCTCGGGCGAAGCGCTGCGCACGGGCCGCGCTCATCTGTGCCCACCTCGTCAGGACGTCGTGCATCTTGTCTGCTCCCGTGTGCGCCGGTAGGACTCCGCCGTAATCATCGGCAACCAGCCGCGACGACTGCATAGGCCAGTTGACCCTTTCTCGACGCGGGCACGGCCCGTGGCGCGCCCGAAGCGCCCCTGCCGGGGCGCTTCGGCGGGGTGCTCGCACCCCCGTCGCCTGTCCGGCGACCGCCGACGTCAGTTCAGGGCGCTGCCGGTGGAGCTGAAGCTCTCCTCCGCCTTGCGGCCGATGAAGGTGATGGCGGCGATGCAGACCACGGCGATGAGGGCCAGCAGCAGCGCGTACTCCACGAGGCTGGCGCCCCGCTCGTTCCTGATCCGGGTCCGGATGTTGGCCTGGCAGTAGGACCAGACCATGCTGATGAGGGTCATGTGGGGTCGGCTCCTTGGGATGGACGCTCAGGAAGCTATCGGCTCCCGGAGCGCCGAAGCGAATAGGCCAAGTGACCGGATTCGCGTCGGCGGCGGCGGCCTGCCCGGGCACGGTCAGTGGTCGTCCAGCGCCGAGAGGGGCCGGATGTCGATGCGGGCGGCCGCCGGTGCCGATCGGAACCGCTCCTCGCTGTGCGTCAGCTCGGAGCGCACGGCGCGGTCGTCGTAGGCCAGCTCCAGGGCGCTCTCGATGCTCGTGCGGTCCAGGAACGCCAGGACCTTCCACCGGGCGATGGGCCTGGGGCCGAACACGAGGAGGCCATTGGGCTCGGGGACCGCGGCGACGGTGGCCTGGACGATGGCGTCGGCGTCGCGCCCGGCGAGGGACCACAGCTCGAGCCGCTCCGCCCGCATGACGCCGGCGGCGGCGATGCCGGCGGCGGCCAGGACGACCGCCAGGACCGGCGCCAGGCGGGCGGCCAGAGCGGCGACGCCGACCAGGAACAGGGCGCCGCCCACCGCCGACAGGCCGTTCACGCGGTCGCCGGCGCCGAGCGGCTCGTAGGCGTACAGGAGGAACGGCAGCGTCCCGGCCGCCATGACGCCGGTGCCGGCCAGGATCATCCACTCGGGGCGCCCGGCCGAGCGGCGGAACGACGGCAGGAGCAGGCGGGCGCTGGCCCCGGCCCGCGCCACGGCGGCCGCCCCGGTGAGGGCCCTGGCCACCGGGCCCGGGTTCACGAAGCCCCACGCCACGTTGGCGGCGAAGACGTCCTGGACGGGCGCCGGCGACCCCGGCCTCTTCCCCTCGAACCAGTGAGTCGTCACCCAGAGCAGGGCGGCGGCCGACGAGGCGGCGGCGACGGCCACGAGCGTCCAGTCCGGCCGCCGGTCCCGGAGCCACGGCAGGGCGACGGCCGCCACGGCGGCGACCACGACGTTGGCCTCGTAGGCGAGCACGGCGAGGGCGAAGCAGCCGCCCATGGCGGCCAGGTGCCACCAACGGCGGTCGTCGCGCCAGCCCACCAGCAGGCCCACGGCCAGGGCGGCCTGGGACCAGGCCAGGTTGATGCACGACAGCCACACCTCGAGGGAGAGGTGGGTCGGGAGCAGGGCCCACGCCCCGGCCACGGCGACGGACAGCGGCTCGGGGAGGACCCGGCGGAGCAGGAGTGCGAGGCACACGGCGAACAGTCCCCCGGCGGCCGCCTGGAGCAGCACGGCGGGCACCGGCCGGCCGGCCCAGACGCCGAAGGCGAGCGCCCACAGGGGGACGGCGAGCGGCCGCTGCCCGGTGTGGTCGCCGGCGACGGACCATCCTCCGTCGAAGCGGGCGTTGGCCCGGAACCACCAGTCGTCGAGGACGTACCCGGCACCCAGCACCAGGAAGGCGGTGGCGGTCGCCAGGGGGATGGCGGCGAGCCCGACGTAGGCGAGTGGGGGGGAGAGGCGAGCGGCCGTCCGGTTCAATCGAGCCGGATGATCCCCATCCGCACCGCCCGGATCACCGCCTGGGTGCGGTCGCGGGAGTCCAGCTTCTCGTAGATCGACGACAGGTGGTGGCGGACGGTCTTGGTGCTGATGAACAGGGCGGCCGCCACCTCGGGCGTCGAGGCGCCGTCGGCGATGAGCTTGAGGACCTCCTCCTCCCGGTGGGTGAGCAGCCCCCCCGACGCCGACGCCGGGTCGCTGCGCTGCGCCTCGGCCAGCATCGACGAGGCCAGGTCGGGGGACAGCGAGGCCTCGCCGGAGGCGACGGCGTCGAGCATGGCCACGATGTCGCCGGTGGTGCAGTCCTTGACCAGGTAGCCGGCGGCGCCGGCCCGCACGGCGTCGTTCACCACGGTGGCGTCGGCGTGCATGGTGAGGATGAGGACCTCCACCTCGGGGAAGCGCCCCCGGATCTCCCGGGTCGCCTCCACGCCGGCCAGCCGGGGCATGGTCACGTCCATCAGCACCACGTCTGGGCGCAGCTCGCCGGCCAGGCGCACGGCCTGGAGGCCGTCGGCCGCCTCGCCCACCACGTCGACGCCGGCCTCCTCCAGCGAGCGGCGCAGGCCCTCGCGCAGCAGGGTGTGGTCGTCGGCCAGGAGGACCCGCATCAGCGGCTCAGGCGGAGGCGGACGGTGGTGCCGCCGCCCGGGGTGGGGGAGAGCTCCAGGGAGGCGCCGATGGCGTTGGCCCGCTCCTGCATGCCGAGCAGACCATAGCCCCCGTCGCGGCCGTCGCCGCTCGCCGGCATGCCCACGCCGTCGTCGGCCACGGTGAGCTCCGCCCCCTGGTCGTCGCACGTCCAGGCGATGGCCACCTTCCCGGCGCCCGAGTGGCGCTCGGCGTTGTACACCGCCTCCTGGGCGATGCGCCACACCTCCCGCTCGGCGTTGACCGCCAGGCGCCGGGTGACGTGGTGGTCGAAGCTGGTGGCCAGGCCCGACCGCCGGCCGACGCGGTCGAGGAAGTCCTCCATGGCCACGGCGAGGTCCCGCTCCTCGGACACGTCGGTGCGCAGGTCGTAGAGCGTCTCCCGCAGCTCGGTGACCACCGCCCGGACGTTCTCCCGGAGGTCGAGGAGCTGGCCGGTGGCCTCGGCGTCGGCGCCCCTGCTCGCCGCCCGGTCCAGCTCGAAGCCGATGAGGGCCAGGGACTGGCCCACCCGGTCGTGGAGGTCCCGGGCGATGCGGCTTCGCTCCTGCTCGGCGGCCAGCGTCCCGATGCGCGAGAACCACCGGGCGTTGTCGATCCCGATCGCCATCTGCTGGCAGAACTCGGTGAGCACGGCCACGTCGTGGTCGGTGAAGGCCCGGTCCGTGCGCCGCTCGACGGCCACCAGGCCGACCGGCTCGCCGCGGGCGCTCAGCCGGGCGTAGAGGCCGGTGCGCGACTCCTCGCCGATCCGTGGCGTGCCCGGGTCGTCGAGGGGCACGACGAGGACGGGGGCGCTGGACTCCACCACCCGCCGCAGCGGCTCGGGGAGCTGGCCGGTGGCGACCTGGGGCGCCAGCTGCACGCCGGTCGAGCGCACCACCGACCAGCGGCCGTCCTCCCACAGGGCGACCACCACGGCGTCGGGGCCCAGCAGCTCCTGGAGCCGGGCCACGCTGGAGTCGAGCGTCTCAACCAGGTCGAGGGACATGGGCACCGTCTGGGCCGCCGAGCGGAGCTGGAGCAGGAGGTCGTTGACCTCCGAGAGCTGGCGCAGCCGGCCGGCGAAGCGGGAGCTCTCCTCCCGGGCCACGACCGACAGCCGCCGGGTGTAGCCGGCCACCATCGCCACCAGGCCCAGCCACACCGCCCACTGCAGCGTGGTGCGCGTGCCCCCCCGGCCCTCGAGAAGGTGCAGGGGGACGGCGATGGAGGCCACGCACCCGGCCATGACCTGGAGGGCGGGCGGGATGCCCCCGGCGAAGCCGGCGGCCACGATGACGGGGACCAGCCCGAACACGTAGGGCGAGCGCCAGTAGTCGGTCGCCACCGCCGCCATGACGACGAGCACGCCCTCCAGCAGGATGGGCCACGCCTCCCGGCGGCCGGCACCGGAGAACTCGAGGGGGCGGATCGTGCGCCACAGGGCGTAGGCCAGGAGGGCGGCCCCGATGACGGCGTGGGACTCGGTGGCGTCCTCCGAGGTGGACAGGAGGATGAGGGCGATGACGATGGTCGTCCACCGCATGGCCGTGACCAGGGGTGCGAAGCGGAACGGCTCCAGGACGGGGGGCGGCTCGCGCCGCTCCCAGGCCGGCAGGCGCGCCTCGGCGTCGACGGTGGCGCCGCCCGCATCGTCCGGGTGACGGGAGCGGAGTTGGATGAGCCCCTCCTTGCTGCGTCGACCGGCCCCGATGGTAGAGGGCGGCGGCCGCGCCCTGGCCGGTAGGCTCCGTCGGCGTGCCCGCTCGGGAGTGGCCACCTGCCCCCGGGAGCCACCGCCGGGCGTGAGGGCCGTGCCGTGCATCGCCGGGAGGGCGTGGGCCCTGCCCCTTCCCGCCCACCTGCTGGCCCTGGGTGCGCTCCTGGGCATGGCCGCCCCCCTCCTCCACCCGGGCGCCACCTTCACCGCCGACGAGGGCCTGTATGCCATCCAGGTGCGGGCCCTGGAGCAGGGATCGTGGGAGTACGACTACCGGCCCGCGGTGTACGACCCCGACGGGAGCTGGTTCCCGCTGCGGAACGCCGCCCGGGAGGACGGGAGCTGGTTCCCCTACGTCCACCACCCGGCGTACCCGTTGGCGCTGCTGGCGGCGACCCGGGTGCTCGGCGGGACGACCGGCCTGTACGCCTTGGGCCTGCTCGGCACCCTCGGCGTGGCGGCGGCCGCCTGGTCGGTCGCCGCCCGGGTCGACGCCCGGGCCAGCCGGGGGGCCTTCTGGGTCGCCGCCACCGGACCGGTGGCCATCAACGGCTTCCTCGTCCTCGCCCACGCGCCCAGCGCGGCGCTGGCCGGGGCGGCGGTCCTGGCGGCCCTCGCCGCGCAGCGGTCGCCGTCGTGGCGGTGGACGGCCGCCCTGCTGGGCTCGGTGTCGGCCGGCGTCCTGCTGCGGGCGGAGGCGGTGCTCTTCGGCCTGGCCCTGGCCGGCGCGGTGGCGCTCGCCCCGCGGTGGGCGTCCGACGGACGCCCACCGCCCCGGGGGCGCCTGCTCCTGGCGGGCGCCATCCTCGGCGTCGTCGGCGCGACCGTGGCCGCCGAGCGGGCGTGGATCGGCTCCATCGTCGGCGGGCGGTACCGGGAGGGTGGCGTGCGGGGCGAGGACGTCGCCACGACGGTGGGCTCCGGCGGCGGTGCCGGCGACTTCCTGGTGGGCCGCCTCCAGGGCGCGTGGCACTCGCTCCTCCAGGGGTCCCACGCCACCACGGCGGAGTCGCTCGTGGTGGTGGTCGCGCTCACCATGGTCGGGTTCGCGGCCTGGGCGGCGGTGCGGCGCCGCCCCGGTTGGCCCCGCGACGTCGGCGTCGGGCTGGGCGCCGCCACCGCTCTCTACGCCGCCCGCTGGGCCATGGGCACCGACCAGTCCATCACCGGGCTGGTGGCGGCATGGCCTCTGGCCCTGCTGGGCCCCGCCGTGGTCGTCGGCCGCCGCCCGCGGGGCCCGGGCCTGTTCCTGGTGACGGTGGTGGCGCTGTTCGGCGCCGCCGTGGTCGCCACCCAGTACCGCATCGGTGGTGGCTTCGAGTGGGGTGGGCGCTTCTTCTCGCCGGCCGCCGTGCCGCTGGCGGTGCTGGCGTGCCTTGGCCTCCGCGACGTCGTGGAGCGGCTCCCGGGGCGGCGCCCGGTCGTGGTCGGGCTGCTGGTCCTCCTGGCCGCCCTGCCGCTCGGGACCGGGTTGTCGGTGGTCCGCCACGTGCGGCCGCTCCTCGACGACGTCGCCGACGAGGTGGTCGCCGGCGGGGGCAGGCTCGTGCTGACCCACAGCCCGGCCCTGCCGCCCGCCGCCTGGAGGACGTACCCCGAGGTCGGGTGGATGGTGGTGCCGCCCAGCGGCATGGAGGAGGTGGTGTCCCGCATACGGCGCACGTCGGGCGCTCGTGTCGACGTCGTGGTCGACCGTTCCCGGGCCGCCGACCTGCGCTCCGCCTTCCCCGGTTTCCGCGACGTCACCGGCCCGGGGGCCGCCCGCCTGGGATGGCGGGCGCTCACCCTGCCGGCGGCTCGGCCGTAGACCCGCTGTCGCACCCCGCCGGTACCATCGGCGCGGTGCCGCCGTTCAGGGTCGTGTCCGACTTCGCGCCCGCCGGCGACCAGCCGCGGGCCGTCGACGCCCTGGCCGAGGGGGTGCTGCGGGGCGACCGCTTCCAGACCCTGCTGGGCATCACCGGCTCGGGCAAGTCGGCCACCATCGCCTGGACCATCGAGCGGGTGCAGCGCCCCACCCTGGTCATCGCCCCCAACAAGTCCCTGGCCGCCCAGCTGGCCAACGAGTTCCGGGAGTTCTTCCCCGACAACCGGGTCGAGTACTTCGTCAGCTACTACGACTACTACCAGCCCGAGGCCTACATCGCCTCCAGCGACACCTACATCGAGAAGGACTCGTCGATCAACGACGAGGTCGACCGGCTGCGCCACTCGGCCACCGCCGCCCTGCTGGCCCGCCGGGACGTCATCGTGGTGGCCTCGGTGTCGTGCATCTACGGGCTGGGATCGCCCGAGGAGTACGCCCGCCGGGTGCTGCTGCTCCACCCCGGCGACGAGCGGGACCAGCGGTCCATCCTCTCGCAGCTGGTCGACATGCAGTACGAGCGCAACGACCACAACCTGGTGCGGGGGAGGTTCCGGGTGCGGGGCGACACCATCGAGGTGCACCCGGCCTACGAGGAGACGGCGGTGCGCATCGAGCTGTTCGGCGACGAGGTGGAGCGCATCAGCCGCATCGACACCCTCACCGGGGAGCACCTGGGCGAGGTGGAGGAGCTGTCGGTCTTCCCCGCCACCCACTACGTGGCCGGCGACGAGCGGATGCGGCGGGCCATCGGCGCCATCGAGACCGAGCTCCAGCAACGGCTGGCGTTCTTCGAGCGGGAGGGGAAGCTGCTGGAGGCCCAGCGGCTGCGCATGCGCACCCAGTACGACCTGGAGATGATGGCGGAGATCGGCTTCTGCAGCGGCATCGAGAACTACAGCCGCCACATCGACGGGCGCGAGCCGGGCCAGCCGCCGTTCACCCTGCTGGACTTCTTCCCCGACGATTACCTGCTGGTGATCGACGAGTCCCACGTGACCGTGCCCCAGCTCCACGGCCAGTACGAGGGGGACCGCTCCCGCAAGGAGACCCTCATCGACTACGGGTTCCGGCTCCCGTCGGCGGCCGACAACCGGCCCCTGCGCTTCGACGAGTTCTACCAGCGGGTCAACCAGTGCGTGTTCCTGTCGGCCACCCCCTCGCCCTACGAGATCGGCCAGTCCACCCAGGTGGTAGAGCAGATCGTGCGCCCCACCGGGCTGGTCGACCCCGAGGTGGTGGTCAAGCCCACCAAGGGCCAGATCGACGACCTCATCGCCTCGATCGGCGAGCGGGTGGAGGCCGGCGCCCGGGTGCTGGTGACCACCCTCACCAAGAAGATGGCCGAGGACCTCACCGACTACCTGCTGGAGATGGGCGTGCGGGTGCGGTACCTGCACTCCAACGTGGACACCATCGCCCGCATCGAGATCCTGCGCGACCTGCGCCTGGGCGAGTTCGACGTGCTGGTGGGCATCAACCTGCTGCGCGAGGGCCTCGACCTGCCCGAGGTGTCGCTGGTGGCCATCCTCGACGCCGACAAGGAGGGCTTCCTGCGCAGCGAGACGTCGCTCATCCAGACCATGGGCCGGGCGGCCCGAAACGTGGACGGCCAGGTGGTGATGTACGCCGACACCGTCACCGACTCCATGCGCCGGGCCATCTCCGAGACCCAGCGCCGGCGCAAGGTCCAGCAGGAGCACAACGCCGAGCACGGCATCGACCCCCAGACCATCCGCAAGGCGGTCACCGACATCCTGGCCCAGCTCCGGCCCGACCAGGCGGCCCCCGTCGCCGGCGGCGGCCGGAGGTCCCGGCGCCGGGACCGCAGCGACTTCGCCGAGCTGCCCCGCGACGAGCTGGGCCGGCTCATCCGCACCCTGGAGGAGGAGATGCACGAGGCGGCCGCCGACCTGCGCTTCGAGTACGCCGCCCGCCTCCGCGACGAGATCGCCGACCTCAAGCGGGAGCTGCGGGAGGTGCCGGTCTGAGCCGGGCCGGGGGCGGCGTCGTCCCTCCGGGGCCACCCTGTGACGGCGTGCGGCCCCGTGGTCGTCCCGGGCCCCGCCCCGGTGGGGCTCAGGCCGGGGCCTGGGCCCCCATCAGGCCGAGCTGGGTGAGCAGCTGGACCTGGTCGAAGTAGAGCCGGACCTCGCTGATCATCCCGTCGCGGACCTCGATGGCCTGGGCGCCCCGCCCGCTCACCCGCCGGTTGGTGGCGGGGATGTCCCCCTGGGGCCCGCTCAGCGTGGCGCCGTGGGTCCCCTGGAAGGTGAACTCCTGGACCACCGTGTCGCCGCCCGCCGTCTCGTGGTGGACGGTGGCCGTGGCGTCGGGGAAGGCGTCGAGCCAGGCCATGGCGTAGCGGGTGACCTCCGGCTCGCCCTTGAGCGTGACCTCCGGCGGGGCCGTCATCGTGACGTCCGGGGCGGTGACGGCGCGCATGCCGTCCGGGTCGTGGGCGTCGAACGCCTCCATCCAGCGGGCGGCTACCTCCCGGGGGTCGGCCATGGCCCCTCCTCTCCCGTCGTTCGCACGAGCCCGCCGCGCGCGAGGTGTACCTCAGGAATGTCGCGCCGCCCCGGCCCGATGTCGAGGTCGCCGGGTGGATTTCCGGGAGCGGTCCGCCGTCGTGTGACCACGTGACCGCGGACGGCGGCCGGTACCATCCCGCGGTGCAGCCGCCGGGACCTTCGTGGGCGCGCCGGCCGCTCGTGGCCTGCGCCGTCCTGCTGGCGGCCTACCTGGCCCTGTCGCTCCTCAACGACCCCCGGGGGTACCTGGGCACCGACACCGGTGGGAAGGTGGCGACGCTGCGGGCCATGGAGGAGCGCTGCGCCCTCGACCCCGACATCGGCTACTGGGCCGAGGAGTGGGACCCCGACGGCCGCGTCCACCCGCTGTACTACACCGCCAAGGTGGGGGACCGGTGGGTGAACGTCACCACCCTGCCCATGCTCTACGCCGGCTACCCGCTCTACCGCCTGGGGGGCTACCGGCTCGCCCTCGTCCTGCCGATGCTCGGATCGGTGCTCGCCGCCCTGGCCGCCCGGGCCCTGGCCCGCCGCCTTTCGGGGGGCGACGGCTGGGCGGCGTTCTGGATCGTGGGGCTCGCATCGCCCCTCACCATCTACGCCCTCGACTTCTGGGAGCACTCGCTGGGCGTGGCCGCCATGGCGTGGGCCGTCGTCGTGCTGGTCGACCTGGTGGAGGGCCGGCGGCCGGCGGGGTGGGCGCTGGGTGCGGGAGGGCTGTTCGGCGCCGCCGCCACGCTGCGCACCGAGGCCCTGGCGTACGGCTTCGTGGCCGTCGCCGTGGCCTGCCTGGTCCTCTGGCTGGGCCGGCGCCGCCTGGCGGCGGCCGTGGCGACCGGGGCTCTGGCCGCCGCCGGCCTGGCCGGGCCCCTGGCCGCCAACGCCGCGCTGGAGTCGGCGACCATGGGGAGCGCCATCCGCGGGGAGCGGGCCGCCGGGCGGGCGTCGTCGGCGGTGGACGCCACGGGGGACGTGGCCGGCAAGCGGGTCGAGGAGGCGATGCTGAACGCGGCGGCGCTCACGCCCCGCCACGACGCCGCCGTCTACGTCGTCGGGACCGCGCTCGTCGCCCTCCTCGTCTTCGTGGCCGCCCGCGCCGGGCGCCCCGGGGACGCCGGCCCGGCCGTGCTGGCCGCCGCCGGGGCGGGCGCCCTGTACCTGCTGCGCTTCGGGGCCGCTCCCGGCTTCGTCCCCGGCCTGGTGGCGGCGACGCCGTTGGCGTGCGTCGGGCTCGTCCGCGGGTGGGGGACGGCCGCCGGCCGGTACGTCCTGGGGGTGGCGCTGGGCGCCCTCCCGCTGGTGTGGGCCACGCAGTTCCAGGGCGGGGCCGCGCCGCAGTGGGCCGGGCGCTACCTGCTGGTGAGCGGGCTCCTGCTCGGCGTGGCCGGCGTGGCGGCCCTGCCCCGGTTGCGGCCATGGGCCGGGCGGGCCTTCCTCGCCCTCGCCGCCGCCGTCACCGCCTACGGCCTGGTGTGGACCTCCATCCGGACCCACGACGTGGCCGCCGCGGTGGGCGCGCTGAGCCGCCGTCCGGAGCCGGTGCTGGTCTCCACCGTGGGCCACCTGGCCCGGGAGGGCGGCGCCTTCTACGGCGATCGGCGGTGGCTGACGGCGCCGACCGAGGCCGAGCAGGCCTTCGCCGTCGAGGTGTTGGAGCGCGCCGGCGTCACCCGCTTCGCCTTCGTGGGCCTGGAGGGATCGGGGGAGCGGGAGGCGCCGCCCGGCTGGAGGGCGGCGGGCAGCGAGGTGGTCCCGTTCATCGGCCGGCTCGACCTGGTGGTCACCGCGTACGAGGCAGCGTGACGCCCCCGGCCCGCCGGCGGGCGTCGGCCCTGCTCCCGCTGGCCGGCTTCGCCGTCCTCACCGTCGCCTTCTACTGGGGCGGCATCCGCCACTTCGGGACCCGAATCATGTCCGCCGGCGGCGACGGCAGCACCTTCCTGTGGGCGTTCTGGGCCATGCCGCGGGCCGTGCTCCGGCTCGACAACCCGTTCGTCACCGACCAGCTCTTCCACCCCGTGGGGGCCGACCTCGCCTTCCACACCTCCACCCCGTCGGCCATCGTCGCCTCGTGGCCGGTCGCCCGGCTGTTCGGCGTGGGGATCGCCCTGAACGTGCTGCAGGTCGCCGCCGCCCTGCTGTCGGCCCTCGGCGCCTACCTCCTGGCCCTGCGGGTCTGCGACGACCGGCGGGCCGCCTTCTTCGCCGGCGTCGCCTTCGCCTTCGTCCCGTACCGGTTCGTGCACGCGGCAGCCGGGCACTTCAACCTCATCCACGCCCAGCTCCTGCCCTTCGGGCTCCTGGCGCTCCTCCGCCTCGTGGAGCGGCCGTCCCGCGGGCGGGCGGCCGCCCTCGGCGGGGTGGTGGGGCTCACCTTCCTCACCGACGCCTACTACACGGTGTTCCTCCTGATCGGCATCGCGGTGCTCCTGGCCGCCCGGCGGCGGGAGGTCTCCGCGGCCCTGCTGGGGAAGCTGGCCGCGGCCGCCGGAGTGGCCGCCGTGGTCGCCCTTCCCGTCGCCGTGCCGATGGCGCAGGCGCTGGGGGCCGGCGAGCTGGACCCCCTGCCCGGGTGGGGCGGCGCCGACCTGCGGTCGGCGGACGTGGTGTCGTGGTTCCTCCCGTGGCAGGAGCACCCGCTCTGGGGGTCGGTCGTGGAGGGCACCAGGCGGCGCCTGAGCGCCGGCGGCGAGGGGGTCGTCTACCCGGGCTTGGTCGTCCTCGCCCTCGCCGTGGCCGGCCGCGAGCTCGGCGACCGCGCCCGCCGGCGGGGATGGGTGGCCCTGGCCGTCACGGCCGGGGTCCTGGCCCTGGGGCCGTTCCTCCAGGTCGGCGGCCGGTCGGGGTCCGGCTTCTCGTACCTGGGGCGGGAGTTCGCCGTGCCCCTGCCCTACCTGGCGCTGCACCTGGTCCCCGTCGTCAACGGCGTCCGGGTGCCCGCCCGGTTCGCCATCCTGGCCATCCTGGCCCTCGCCGTGCTCGCCGCCGGCACGTTGGCCGCCGTCGCCCGCCGGTGGCCGGCACGCGGCGGGTGGGCGATCGCGGCGGCGACCGCCGTCCTGGTCGTCGAGTTGCTCCCCGGCCCGATGCCGAGCCACCCCGTCGACGCACCGGCCCCCTACCGGGCCATCGCCGCCGACCCCGATCCCGGCGCCGTGCTGGAGATCCCGCTCCAGTGGCAGTCGGGCGTCGCCCTCGTGGGCGACCCGGCGCCGCCCCGGGACTTCTCGATCTTCCTGTACTACGCCACCGTCCACGGCAAGCCGCTCGTGTCGGGCCACGTGTCGCGGTACCGGGCGGAGAGGCTCGACCGCCTCACCCGCATCCCGGTCTACCGCCAGGTGCTGGCCCTGGCGGGCGAGCCGGGGTTCGGCGACCCGCCCGCCTTCGACGCCGGCGACCTGCGCGCCCTGGGCATCGGGTTCGTGGTGTACCACCGGGACCCGCCGCTGCCCGCCGTCCTGGAGCACCTCGAGGGGCTGGGCCTGGAGGTGCTGGCCGACGACGGCGGGATCGTGGTGTGGAAGGTCGGCGGCTGACGCTCCCGCCGGGCGGGCGCTCGCCCGGCGGCTACGGGCAGTCGACGGCCGCGGCGATGTCGGTGGTCCGGCGGGGCCTCGACTTGGACGGGGACGTCGGGCACGGCAGGATTCACGGCATGGAGGCGCGGGCCCCGGCGGGCGACCACGGTGGCTCCCTCTCGCTCGTCGTCCCCCTCTACAACGAGGAGGAGCGCTTCGCCGAGCACGCCAAGGAGATCGCCGAGTTCATCGACGGCCTGGCCCCCGGCAGCGAGCTGATCTTCGTGGACGACGGCAGCTCCGACCGCACCGCCGAGCTGGTGGAGGACTTCATCGCCCGCTGGCCGGGGCGCACGGCCAGCTTCCTGTGCCGGCCGCACCACGGCAAGGGCGCCGCCGTCCGGGCCGGCCTGGCCGTCGCCGGCGCCGACTACGCCGGGTTCTGCGACGTCGACCTGTCCACGCCCCTCGACCAGCTCCAGGAGATCCTGCTCACCGCACGGATGGGACCGGTCCTCGCCATCGGGTCCCGGGATGCGGTCGCCTCCCGGCTGGTGCGGCCCCAGGGCCGGTTCCGGGAGTTCCTCGGCAAGTCCTACAACCGGCTGGTCCAGCTCGTGGTGGCCCCCGGCATCACCGACACCCAGTGCGGGGCCAAGGTGGCGGCCACCGAGGTGTGGCGGGCCATCCTGCCGTTCTGCTCCCAGGACGGCTTCGCCTGGGACGTGGAGGCCATCGCCGTGGCCCGCCGGCTGGGGATCGCGGTGCGGGAGGTGGCCATCGAGTGGAGCCACGACGACCGCACCAAGGTGCGGCTCGGGCGGGACGGGGCCGCCATGGTGGCCGCCATCCCCAGGATCGTGGGCAGCGCCAAGCGGGTGCCAGCGCATCTTCGCTACGAAGGGAAGGCCAGCGGGGTGTTCGACGACCACCAAGCGTCCACGCTCATCGAGTCCGACACCGAGCACTGGTGGTTCCGGAGCAAGGCGGCGTTCGTGTCCGGGGCCCTGCGCCGCCACCTGCCGGTGGGCGGGCGCGACGTCCTGCTGGTGGACGTGGGAGCCGGCGCCGGCGGCGTGACCGCCATACTGGGCTTCCACCCCGACCGGGTGGTGGCGGTGGAGGGCTCCGAGGCCCTGGTGCGGGTGGCCCACGACCGCCACGCCCTGCGGGCCGTGGTCGGGGCCATCGGCGACCTGCCGGTGCGGCCCGCCAGCGTGGACGTGGTGACCATGCTCGACGTGGTCGAGCACCTCGAGGACCCCGAGGCGGCGCTGCGCGACGCCTGGCGGGTGCTGAAGCCGGGGGGCTGCCTGGTCGTCACCGTGCCCGCCCACCAGTGGCTGTGGAGCGGGGCCGACGAGATGCTGGGCCACGTGCGGCGCTACACCCGGCCGCTGCTGCGGGGCCAGCTGGAGCGCTCGGGGTTCCGCCCCGTCGAGCTCACCCACGTGTTCAGCTGGCTGGTGGCCCCCGTGTGGCTGCGCCGGCGCACGGCCCGCAACGCCACCGAGCAGCTCGGCCTCCAGGACCAGTCGCCCCTCATCGAGCGGGTCGCCCTGTTCCTCACCCGGGCCGAGCGGGCGGTGGTGCGCCGGGTGTCGCTGCCGGTGGGGACGTCGATCCTGTGCCTGGCGGTGAAGGCCGGCGGCGACGCCTGAGGCGGCGGTGCCCACCAGCCGCCTGTCCGTCGACCCGTCCATCACCGGGGACGGGACGGCTGGCGGCCCGGGTGCCCCTTCATGCGGCACCGAGTGGCGCTATACGCCCTTGCCTGCCGCACGAGCACGGAGGGGCCCCTCCCCGGTCGCGCCGGCGGTCCCGTCGGTGGCCGGAGCGGGAGGCGTAGCCGGCGCCGGCCGGTATCGTGGTGCCCGATGTCCGACAAGCTTGTAATTCGGGGCGCTCGGGAGCACAACCTCAAGAACGTCTCCCTCGAGCTCCCCCGGGACAGGTTGATCGTCTTCACCGGCCTGTCGGGTTCGGGGAAGTCGTCGCTGGCCTTCGACACCATCTACGCCGAGGGCCAGCGCCGCTACGTCGAGTCCCTCTCGTCCTACGCCCGCCAGTTCCTCGGCCAGATGGACAAGCCGGACGTGGACTTCATCGAGGGCCTGTCGCCGGCCATCTCCATCGACCAGAAGTCGGCCTCCCGCAACCCCCGCTCGACGGTGGGCACCATCACCGAGATCTACGACTATTTGCGCCTGCTCTACGCCCGCATCGGCGTGCCCCACTGCCCGGGCTGCGGCGAGGTCATCGCCCGCCAGACGCCCCAGCAGATCGTGGACCGGGTCCTGGGCCTGCCCGACGGCACCCGCTTCCAGGTGCTGGCCCCCGTGGTGCGGGGGCGCAAGGGGGAGTACGAGGCGCTGCTGGAGGACCTGGCCCGCCAGGGCTTCGTGCGGGCCCGCATCGACGGCGAGGTCCACGAGCTGGCCTCGCCGCCCAAGCTGGGCCGCTACGACCAGCACACCATCGAGGTGGTGGTCGACCGCCTGGTGCGCCGGGAGGGGATCGAGCGCCGCCTGACCGACTCGCTGGAGACGGCGCTGCGCCTGGCCGAGGGGGTGGCCGAGGTGCAGGTCGTGGGCAGGGACGGCGCCGCCAGCCCCGACGACTGCCTCACCTTCAGCCAGCACCTGGCCTGCCCCGGCTGCGGCCTGAGCTTCGACGAGCTGGCCCCCCGCAACTTCTCGTTCAACTCCCCCTACGGGGCGTGCGACCACTGCGCCGGGCTGGGCACCCGCTACGAGGTCGACCCCGAGCTGGTGGTGCCCAACCCCGACCTGAGCATCGACGGGGGGGCGGTGGCGCCGTGGTCGGGGGCCCGCACCGAGTACTTCGGGCGGGTGCTGGTGGCCCTCGCCGACACCCTGCGGTTCTCCACGGCCACCCCGTGGCGCAGGCTCAAGAAGGCGGAGCAGAACGCCGTGCTGCGGGGCACGGCCAGGCAGGTCCACGTCCAGTACCGCAACCGCTACGGCCGCACCCGGTCCTACAACACCGCCTACGAGGGCGTCATCCCCTACCTCCAGCGCCGCCACGCCGAGGCCGAGTCGGACTACATGCGGGAGCAGATCGAGGGCTACATGCGGGAGGTGCCCTGCCCCGACTGCGGCGGGGCCCGGCTCAAGCCGGCGTCGCTGGCCGTCACCGTGGACGGGCGCAACATCTTCGAGCTTTGCGACCTGTCCATCGGCAAGGCGTCGGTGGCCCTGGAGGGCCTCACCCTCTCCGAGCGGGACCACCTCATCGCCGACCGGGTGCTGCGGGAGATCCGGGCCCGCGTCCGCTTCCTGCTCGACGTGGGCCTGGAGTACCTGAGCCTCAACCGCTCGGCCGGCACCCTGGCCGGCGGCGAGGCCCAGCGCATCCGCCTGGCCAGCCAGATCGGCAGCGGCCTGGTGGGCGTGCTGTACGTGCTGGACGAGCCCTCGATCGGCCTCCACCAGCGGGACAACCACCGCCTCATCGCCACCCTGGAGCGCCTGCGGGGGCTGGGCAACACCGTCATCGTGGTCGAGCACGACGAGGACACCATCCGGGTGGCCGACCACGTGGTCGACATCGGGCCGGGCGCCGGCGAGCACGGGGGCGAGATCGTGTGCTCGGGCTCGGTGGAGGACCTGCTGGCCTGCGAGCGGTCCGTCACCGGCGACTACCTGGCCCGGCGGCGCTCCATCCCCGTGCCCGAGATGCGCCGGGAGCCGGGCGACGACTGGCTGGTGGTGCGGGGCGCCCGGGAGCACAACCTCAAGGGCATCGACGTCGAGTTCCCCCTGGGGTGCTTCACCGCCGTCACCGGCGTGTCGGGGTCGGGCAAGTCGACCCTGGTCAGCGACATCCTGTACCGGGCCCTCATGCAGCGGGTCTACCGGTCCAAGACGGTGCCCGGCCGCCACAAGGCCATCGAGGGCGCCGAGGCGCTCGACAAGGTCATCAACATCGACCAGTCGCCCATCGGGCGCACCCCCCGGTCCAACGCCGCCACCTACACCGGGGTGTTCGACGCCATCCGCAAGCTGTTCTCCCAGACCCAGGAGGCCAAGGTCCGGGGCTACCAGCCGGGGCGGTTCTCGTTCAACGTCAAGGGCGGCCGGTGCGAGGCCTGCGCCGGGGACGGCACGATCAAGATCGAGATGCACTTCCTGCCCGACGTCTACGTCCCCTGCGAGGTGTGCGGCGGGGCCCGCTACAACCGCGACACGCTGGACATCACCTTCAAGGGCAAGAACATCGCCGAGGTCCTCGACATGCCGTGCGAGGAGGCGCGCTCGTTCTTCGCCAACCAGCCGGTCATCGCCCGCCACATGCAGACCCTGGTGGACGTGGGCCTCGGCTACGTGCGCCTGGGGCAGCCGGCGCCCACCCTGTCGGGCGGGGAGGCCCAGCGGGTGAAGCTGGCGTCGGAGCTGTCCAAGCGCTCCACCGGCCACACCATCTACATCCTCGACGAGCCCACCACCGGCCTGCACTTCGAGGACATCCGCAAGCTGCTCACCGTCCTCGGCCGCCTGGTCGACCAGGGCAACTCGGTGCTGGTCATCGAGCACAACCTGGACGTCATCAAGACGGCCGACTGGGTGGTCGACCTCGGCCCCGAGGGCGGCGACGGCGGGGGAACGGTGGTGGTGGAGGGCACCCCGGAGACGGTGGCCAAGACGCCGGAGAGCCACACCGGCCACTTCCTGGCCCCGTTGCTGGGGATGTAGGGCACCGCGTCCGTGGACCGAAGGTGAGCGTCCCGTCGCGGCGGCGCCCGTCGGCCGCCACCATCCTCCGGGACTGGCGAACCAAGGCGGCGCTCCAGAGGGTGCTGTCGTCGGTGCCGGGCGGCGCCCGGCTCAACTACCTCCTCCAGCGGCACGTCACCCACGGGGTGCCGATCTCCGACGGGCGGCTGCGGGCCGCCGTGGGCAGCGCCCGGGCCCACCTGGACGCCTTCTCGGGCCACGCCGTCCCGATGACGCCCGCCGGCGAGGCCACCTTCTTCGAGTTCGGCGCCGGGTGGGACCTTCACGTGGCGATCACGCTCTACGCCCTGGGTGTCGGGTCCCAGGTCGTCGTCGACCGCACGCCGCACGCCCGCCCAGACCTGGTCGACGACGTGGCGGCCAGGCTCGCCCGTGACGAGGCGCTCGACGAGGCGGCGCATGCGCGGCTCCGGTCGGGCGCCGGCGGAGCCTCCACCCGCCGCACCGCACGGCAGAAGGCGTCGGCGTTCGGGATCACCTACCTGGCACCGGCCGACGCTCGGGCGACCGAGCTGGCGTCCGGGTGTGTCGACTGCGTGACGTCGACGTCGACGCTGGAGCACATCCCGAGGGCCGACATCGGGCCGATACTGAGGGAGTGCCGGCGCATCCTTCGCCCGGGCGGCGTGGCCAGCTTCGTCATCGACTACAGCGACCACTACTCGCACTTCGACCGCTCCATCACGCCGTTCAACTTCCTCCGGTACTCCGAGCGCCGGTGGAGGCGGTACAACTCGTCCATCCAGTTCCAGAACCGGATGCGCCACTCCGAGTACGTCGACATGTTCCGCGCAACGGGGTTCGAGATCGTCCACGACTCGGCGCTGGTCGACGAGGGCCGGCTTGCCGAGCTCCGGTCCGTCCCGCTGGCCGCCGAGTTCACTCGCTTCGAGCTCGCGGACGTCGCGAGGACGGGCGCCCACGTGGTGCTGCGCGCACCGGTATGACGCCCGGTTCCGTCCCCACCCGGTCGGGAGCCCGCTGGCGGGCGGAAGCCGGACTGGTACAGATGTAGCGATGCGGCGAAGCGCCCGGCTCCTCCTCTACCTCGGGACGGCGGCCATCGTCCTCGGCCTCGGGAAGCTGCACGCCGCCGAGGTGGCAGCCAGGCCGTACGACTACACGGGCTCCTTCCGGTTCGCATGGTCCTTCGCCTACATCACCTTCCTCTGCGGAGGCGCCTACGGGTTCGGTCTCCCAGACCTGGCACGCAACTGGCGGACGGCCCTCGGCACCTCGGCGGCGGCCAGTGGGTCGGCGGCCGTGCTCGTCTCGCTCGCCCAGTTGGCTCTGGGCTCGGCCCTGCTCCCCAGGTTCGTGGTGTTCGGGTCCGCCGTCCTGGTGGTCCCGTGGTACGTCGCCTGCGCGGCGCTGTCGTCAGGTGGCCGGCTCCGGCAGGAGGGTCGCGACCGTGTCGTACTGGTGGCGAATCCCGAAGAGGCGGCCGCCTTGCAGGCGGACCTCGACAGGAGTCCCGAGCAGCCTGCCCGGCTGGTTGCCACCCTGGCTCCGGGGGGGGCGACGGTCACGCCCGGAGGGCGGCGCCCGCTGGTGGACGCCGTCGTCCCGGTCAGCGCCACCGTGCTGGTCCTGTCCAGGGAGGCCCAATCCGACGAGTCCATCGTCCACCAGGCCGCCGAACTGCACGAGGGTGGCGTACGCGTGAGGACGCTCTCGCTCTTCTACGAGGAGTGGCTCGGGAAGCTGCCGCTGTCGGAGCTCGAGCGGATGGCCCTGATGTTCGACATCGGCGAGCTCCACCGTGCCCGCTACGGGCGCATCAAGAGGACCATCGACATCGCCGTCGCCGTGCCGGGGCTCGCGGTGCTGCTCGCGGCGACCGCTCTCGTGGTCGTCGGGAACGTGCTGGGGAACCGCGGCCCTGTCCTGTTCGAGCAGCGGCGGGTCGGCCGCTTCGGTCATCCGTTCACGATCTACAAGTTCCGGACCATGCGGCCCGGCGACGGTTCAGGCACCTGGACGAGTCCCGACGATCCGCGCATCACGCCGTTCGGCGGCGTCCTGCGCCGCCTTCACGTCGATGAGATCCCGCAGGTCATCAACCTGTTGCGCGGAGACCTCTCCCTCGTGGGGCCCCGCCCGGAGCAGGTCCACTACGTGGAGGAGCTGAGCGAGAAGATCCCCTTCTACGGGCTGCGGCACCTCGTCAGGCCGGGGCTGACCGGGTGGGCCCAGGTGAAGTACGCCTACGGAGCGAGCCACCTCGACGCCATGGAGAAGCTGCAGTACGAGTTCTACTACCTCCGCCACCAGGACCTTGCCCTTGACGCCCGGATCGTCGGTCGAACCATCCGGAGCGTCATCGGCCTCGGTGGTCGGTGAACGTTTCCGGCGCCGTCGTGAGCGTGCTGATCCCGACCAGGAACGAGGCCCGCCACATCGAGGCCTGCGTCGCCGCCGTCGCCGCCCAGGACTTCCCCCTCGACCGGCTGGAGGTGGTGGTCGTGGACGGCTGCTCACAGGACGGCACGCCCGAGGCGGCTGCCCGGGCGCTCGCCGGGCACGGCTTCGCCCGTACCGAGGTCGTCACCAACCCGGAGGCAACGACGCCCTCCAACCTGAACGCCGGCCTCGCCGCCGTCCGCGGCACGTACGTGTGCCGGGTGGACGCCCGGAGCCTGGTGCCACCCGACTACGTGCGGCGCTGCATCGCAGTCCTGGCGGCCCGTCCCGAAGTCGTGGTCGTCGGCGGGTCGCAGCGGGCCCTTCCGCCCCGCCGTGGGGCGGTGGGTGCCGGCATCGCCCGTGCGCTCAACAATCGCTGGGCGATGGGGCTCTCGCGGTACCGCCGCGGTGCGCCGAGCGGTCCGAGCGACACCGTCTACCTCGGTGCCTTCCGCACCGCCGACCTGCGCGCCGTGGGGGGTTGGAGGCTCGACTTCCCGACCAACCAGGACTTCGAGCTGAACCGTCGCCTCGGGCGAACCGGGACGGTCTGGTTCGAGAGCGGCCTCGAGGTCGGGTACGTCCCCCGTGATTCGATCGGGGCGCTGTTCGCCCAGTACCGGCGCTTCGGCCGGTGGAAGTGGCGCTACTGGCGTACGACCGGCGACCGGCCGCGGCCCCGCCAGATGGTCCTCCTGGCGTCGCCGCTCCCCGTGGGCGCCGCTCTGCTCCTGGCCGTGCGGAGAGGACGGGCCGGGGGCGTCGCCACCCTGGCGAGCCTGGGGGCGGCTGCGCTGGCCGCCGCCGAGGCCCTGGGCTCCGACGAGCCGGACGCCGGCCCCGCCGGCCACGCCGCCGGCATGGTCGCGATGGCGGCCGTGGGCCTCGGCTGGCTCACGGGCGTGGCGGCCGGCGCCCTCGAGCGCGTCGGGCGTCGCACCACGCCGAGGTGACCGCGGGAGGCCCCCTGCCGATCGCTCATCGCAGGCGCGTCACTCCGACCATCGGTCAGCTCACCCATCAGGGGGCAGCGGCGGGAGTGGCTCCACCGCGTCGCGGACGGCCACGAGGTCGCGCAGGATCGCCGCCAGATCGTCGAGTCGCACCATGTTCGGCCCGTCACTCGGGGCGTTGTCAGGGTCCCGGTGAACCTCCAGGAAGAACCCGTCGACACCGGCGGCGGCGGCGGCCCTCGACAGGTAGGGGACGTACGCGCGCCGCCCGCCGCTGGCCCCCCGGCGCCCGCCCGGGCGCTGAACGCTGTGGGTGGCGTCGAACACGACGGGCACGCCGAAGCTGCGCATCACCGGCAGGGACCGGAAGTCCACCACGAGGTCGTTGTACCCGAACGACGTCCCCCGCTCCGTCAGGACGACCTGACGGGCACCGCCCCCGGCGAGCTTCTCCACGACGTAGCGCATCTCGGCGGGGGAGGTGAACTGGCCCTTCTTGACGTTCACCGTCCGTGGGGTGGCGGCGGCGGCGAGCAAGAGGTCGGTCTGGCGGCAGAGAAAGGCCGGTATCTGGAGGACGTCGCATACCTCGGAGACGGGCGCCGCCTGCCACGACTCGTGGATGTCGGTGAGCAACGGCAGGCCGGTCTGCCGCTTCACCTCGGCCAGCACGGCCAGCCCCTTGTCGAGTCCGGTGCCGCGGAAGCCGCGCGCCGACGTCCGGTTCGCCTTGTCGAACGAGGACTTGAAGATCAGCGGCACGCCGACCTGCTCGGCCACGGCTTTCACGGCGTGGGCCATCTCCACGGTGAACGCCTCGCCTTCGATCACGCAGGGGCCGGCGATCACGAGCGGGCGCTCGCCCGGGCCGACGGGGATGCCGGCGACGTCCCAGGCCGCCGTCACGGTGACCGCTCTTCGATCCAGCGGGCGGCGGCGGCGAGGTCGTCGGGCGTGTTCACCTCCGGGACGGACTCGTCGACCGGGGCGACCCGGATGCGATGCCCGTACTCGAGGACGCGGAGCTGCTCGAGGCCCTCGCTCAGCTCGAGGGGCGTCGGCGCCCACGTCGCGTACGACAGCAGGAAGGCCCGGGTGAAGGCGTAGAGGCCGAGGTGGTGCCGCGCCAGGACCGGCTGGCCCGGGCGCCGGTGGGGGATGGGGCTGCGGGAGAAGTACAGGGCGTCCCCGTTGAGGTCGCACACCACCTTCACGGTGTGCGGGTCGCCCTCGCCGCCGGCGACCAGCGGGGCGCCGAGGGTCGCCATCACCGGCCGTGGATCGGCGGCGAAGGGCGCGACGAGTGCGTCGAGCATGTCCGGGCGGATCAAGGGCAGGTCCCCCTGGACGTTCACGACCACGTCGACGTCGTCGCGTCCGGCCGCGACCTCGGCGACACGGTCGGTCCCTGTCCGGTGGTCGGGGCTGGTCAGCACGGCGGACCCGCCCGCCGCCTCCACGGCGTCGAGGATCGCCCGATCGGGCGTCGCCACGACCACCTCGTCGAGGGCCGTCGCCGCGCGCGCCGACTCGAGCACCCACGCGATGACCGGCCGGCCGCACAGGTCAACCAGGGGCTTGCCCGGGAAGCGCACGGCGCCCATGCGGGCCGGGATGACACCCAGAACGTGCATCAGACGCCGGCCCGAACGAGGTCGTGGACCCGCACCACGCCGACGCACACGTCGCCCGAAACCACCGGGAGGGCGGAGATCTGCGACGGCCGGTCCTCCATCTGCTGGAGGGCGTCGTAGACGAGGACGTCGTGCGCGACCACGGTCGGCCGGCGGGTCATGAGGTCTGTGGCGACGAGATTCGAGAGTGCCGAGTCGCCGGATCGTTGCACGGTTCGGCGGACGTCGCCGTCGGTGATGATCCCAAGGAGCTCCCGGGCCTCGCCGAGGACGACGACGGCACCGAGGCCCCCATCCGTGAGGCAGGCGAGCACGTCGGTCCACCGGCTGTGAGGGCCGACGGCGGGGAGGTCGTCGCCCGCGTGCATGACGTCGGACACGCGCAGGGTGAGGCGGCGCCCGAGTGCACCGGACGGGTGGTTCAGGGCGAACTGCTCCGGCGTCAGCCCGCGCTGCTCGTAGACCGCGACGGCGAGGGCGTCGCCGATCGCCAGCGCCGTCGTCGTGCTGGAGGTGGGCGCCAGGTTGAACGGGCAGATCTCGCGCTCGGCACCGGCGTCGAGGACGATGTCGGCTGCCCGGGCCAGCGCCGACTCCGTTCTCCCCAGGATGCCGATGACGGGCACCGACCGGTGCCGCAGGTAGGGGAGGAGGCCGAGCAGTTCCGCCGTCTCACCGCTGTTGCTGATGACGACGACCACGTCGTCGCCGGACACCGCGCCGAGGGCCCCGTGACGCGCGTCGTTCGGGTGCAGGAAGACGGCGGGCATGCCCGTGCTCGTCATCGTGGCGGCGATCTTGCGGGCGATGATCCCCGACGTCCCCGCCCCCACCGTGACCACCTTCCCCTTGCAGCGCGCTACGAGGTCGACGGCCGAGGCGAACGCTGCCTCGTCGAGGCGATCGGCGGCCGCCAGCAACGCCTCGGCCTCGGCGCGGAGGAGCCGAGCCGCCCCCTTCTCGCCGGGTCCGGGACCAATCGAAGTCACCTGCGGATGAGCCCTTCCGAGCGTCGGAGTGCGCATACTACGGGCGGCACCGAGAGACGACCGCCACGGTCCACGAACCGTCCATGGCGAATCGGGCATCGTCGCGGTCGACTTGAATGCGATGCCGTGGCGCCTCCCAAGCCGGACGCGGTGACATTCGACTTCTGGAACACCCTCGCTGCCGAAGGCTCGGGGGGGCTGTTCGGCCCGCGGGTCAAGCTCTGGCGCGACATCCTCATGGCCTCCGGGTTCGACGTCGACCGGGCGCAGCTGGAGCGAGCCCACCGTGCGGCGCTCGTGGCGTACGAGGCCGCGTGGCGGTCGGGGACGCAGTTCCGCTCCGCCGAGGCGACGCGCCACATCTTGGATGCGCTGGCGCTGTCGTGTGACCCTCCGACGATCGATCATCTCGAGCGCTCGTTTGTTGACGCGGGGGGCCTGAGCGACATCGCGCTGGTCGAGGGCGCAGCGGAGGCACTCCGGGCCCTAGCGGGTGGTGGCATCTCTTTGGGCGTCATCTGCGACATCGGGCTGACGCCCTCGGCCTCCCTTGTCGCGTGGATGGAGCAGTGGGGGGTCCTGTCGCTGTTCGACGTCGTGGCGTGGTCCGACGAGCTCGGGATGTACAAGCCGGACAGGAGGATCTTTGAGCAGGTTCTCGACCGGCTCGGCGTGCCCGCTTCCCTTGCCTGGCACGTCGGAGACCGTCGACGGACCGACGTTGCTGGTGCGACGGCGGCCGGCATGACCGCCGTGCGCTTCCGTGGCGTCTACGACGACGTGGAAGAGCTGCCCGACGCACCGATCGTCGTCAGTTCGTACGGCGAGCTGCTCTACCGAGCCGGGGTGTCGTGACGCTCAGGCCCCGTGTTTTCGTGTCGATGTCAAGTCTCAGCGCCGCCGGCGAACCAACGACCATGGCTGGGTGGGGTGACACGAACGCCGGAACGGAGACAATCAGGGGCCAGACTGCAGGGATCGGGCAGGCCGGTAGCGTCATCTGGACCAGTGTGGCGACAGGGGACGCCCCCGGCATCCACGCCCGCCGACGCGGTGAGGGTGGGAGCGTGCTGGCCGGTGGGCGCGCCCCGCGTCCGGTGCATCGGCGACCTGGTCGGCGGCCGCTTACATCGCCTCCCCCACAACGAGGCAGGTCATCAGATACGACCGCACGACGGGCCGTAGGGCTTTGCGCATCACCCGCACGGCAGCCGCCGGGATGTGGAGCGCCTCGCCCAGGAAGGGGAAGACGTCAATGCGGTTGATGTAGCGCGCCTCGACCACCCGGAACCCGCCGGCCACCACGTCGGCGGTGACCGTGTTGAGGTCGTAGAAGTTACGATGGGTGCGGTCCACCCAGTGGCCGAAAATTAGGTTGCTCTCACGCATACCGGGCGTAATCTCGCAGTTGGGCACCGTTAGCACCAGTCGGCCGCGGGTGACCCGGCGGTACTCCGCCAGGGCCAGCTTGGGATCGGGGAGGTGCTCGAGCGTCTCGAAGCACAGGAGGGTGTCCACCGAGGCGTCGGCCAAGGGAAGTTGGGCGGCGTCGGACACCAGGAATCGCTCGGGTGCGGCGTCCCAGGCCTCAAATCGGCGTCCATCCACCCCGAACAGCGTGCGCTCCCCACCGAGCTGCAGGACGTAGGACCCGTTCCCGCATCCGACGTCGACCGTTAGCCGGCCGGCATGGCGCTCCACCGCCGCGCGCCGCTCCGGAGTCACGGCGCGCTCGGCGTACTCGGCGATCTCGTCGTACCCGGCCATCACCTCAGGGTACGGCCGTAGGCTCCAGTTCGTGTCCGATCTCGACCTTCTGTTGGTCGTCTCCGAGGGAAACCGGGGCTGGGTGCTCGAGACGGTCTGTAACGAGATCGCCCGCCACCACCCGGGACGGACG